>JBAYJG010000022.1:0-20108 GCA_041665225.1 Bacteroidota bacterium | reverse complement strand
TGAACTTATTCGCAGTTCTTTTTCCTGTAAACACTGCAAACAACGGGAACTCGGTTGTCCTGCAGCTCAATTATTTAGTCTGCAAAACAAGTAACATATGTTGTTGTAACTGTTCGCGTATCGCTAAAAAACCGCACAGCCGGCAAGCAACACCGTTGATGCTCACCGACCCGGCGCAAAGTTCCACTTACAAGGAATCTCGTATTGTGGAATCCCTCAAAACGGAACAGGTTGTGGTAATTGCCTGCACTCTAAAACGTGCCATTTTTAAAAATACCTAAAGTACGGTATTGCCTCAGAGCATAATAATCAATACTCTTTTCCTGCTCGTTGGACCGCCCGCACAGTAAGAGCCCGTTGGAACTATGGATACATCATCAGTTTGGGACGGGATGAGTTCCGGTCCGGTAAAGGCATAATCCTATGAAACTTCAAACAATCAATGCGTCAGAACGATTCGACAACACATCCTTCTCAAACGAAGTGATTGACGGGAAGAGTGTACCGCTACAAACGCTATTTACGTGTGCTGCGTGTGGCGAGAAAGTCGGATTTACAAAGAATCATATTGAACACCGATCAAGAGTATCGGCATCGAATTTATCCAGTCATCATCAGGGAGTATTCGATGCGCACGCAAAAGAACATCACATAAGGACGACGGGGTTTCTTGATTGGAATTGTCCCAGGTGTACATCGCCGATTCGGGTGTATGTAGAACATTGGGCAGGCGGTAGGCACGGAGATTCGGGAGTCGAAATAAAATATGTTGTTGAACCGTTACAATGAATTTCATCAAGACGACAAAAGTAGCACATCCTATGCTCACAGCAGTTTGGGAAAAAATAAAAAATACTTTCAGAGTGCGAAAATTCAATCATCCAGATGTGTGGCTTGCTGCGGTAAGCGTTGGTGACATCCGAGTGTATGCGCGTATCAAGAAAGATTGTGCATTGTTGGAAAGAGTTCCTACCCCCGAATCCGGGTATCATTTCAAAGATGTTGTTCGAATTCGCGGCCCAGTAGGAAAATCGTACTTTCGAGATGAAGAGATCATGGTCTATGAAGCACTTGAAGTAGTAATACCATCACATATTCAATCATTTCGCTTCACAGCGATTGTACCTACCCCGGGTGATTATTTTGCACTCGTCGACTGTTTTCGAGGGGCGACAACTCATGTTGAGTTTCCGTACTCAACAAAAGAATTTGATCCAGAGTGGCGAATGGGTTTTTGCGCAGCACGCAATATGCAGGAAGCAAAAGCAAATCTTGATAAATTTACAGCAGCAAATGATCAACGAAAGGTTAAAGATCTTCGTTGTATCGCCAGCTGATTCATCGCTCACCGGAAAAAATGATGGGAAGAACAATTCATAATGTTCTTTCTGCGCCACGGTGCGGGAAACAGAGTACGTTCAAACAAAAGGAATAATTAGTGAAAATACCATTTATTGTGATTGGCGTGATTCTATCACTTACCATTGCAGTTGCGCAAACTCCTGAGGATGGTCGTACAATTTTTGAAGAAAGTGACAAAAAACTCAACGAGATCTATCAAAAACTCATTTTCGTACAACAGTCTGATTCACTCTTCATAAAAAGTCTTAGAACAGCGCAGCGCCAATGGATTCAGTTTCGGGATGCGCAATTTTCCTTGCAATTCCCCGATCATGCCTCTATTGATGGTACAGATTTCCTTCCGGTGAACCAGGCGATGTATGCAGCCCGGCTGACGGACGACCAAGCAAAAGTGTTGGACGAATTACTGCAATCATTCACAAACGATGAAGTATACGTTTCCGACATAAAAATTATTCAGGTCGGCAATGTTCATGCAGGAATTGGTATTGACAGACCATACTGGGGCGATGAATTGAAAATTTGTGGAAAGTCATATAAAAAAGGGCTTCTCATTCATCCGAAAGACGGTGGTAGTATCGCATTTGCACAATTTTTATTGCCAAAAACTGGTGGACGTCTTTTAGGTATAGCCGGGTGGGCAGAAATAGCGGGCGCCCTTCATCGGGGTAAAATGAGATTTCGAATATTTGTCGATGGCGAACTTTTATATGGAAATGAATTAAGTGGAAAAGAATGCCAAGGTCTAAATGTAAATTTACCTTCAGGCAGTGTCCTGAGAATAGAAACCGATGATGGAGGTGATGGGTACATCGCCGATCATATGGCGTTTGGAGATTTGCGCATAGTCTATTAATGGAAGACATTGCCTGCCATTTCCCCGGGTGCTGTCGCCGTTGCAGAGATCAAATAGTATGAAGCATCGATGAACCTTTTTATAATCCAATAGCTCCAATCTCTTCCATAAATCCATTGAACATTCTTCTATGACGAAAAAAATATCGCTGTATTCACTGTTCCTTGTTCTGCCATTCTTCCTGCATTCTCAAGAGATGTCGAAGTCGTATGCATCTGTAAACTATGGCAGATATACATTTTTTCAATCGACAAGAGTTAAGGAGTGGTTCTCCACGTTTTCTACAACCGTCCCGTCTCTTATGTATAATTATCCGATTGGTGAACACCTTTCGATAAATACCAAAATCGCGTATCTCAACCATACCAGTGTGGTAGGGAAAAAAATTGATAACAACTATAAGGAGGCGGGAATTACGGAATATGTAGTACTGCCAAGATTGGATTATGAATTCTTTGCTACGATGTATATATCGTTAAGCGCAAGATTGGGTGCATACGTTGGATATACAAACAACTATTATGCTGGAAGTTATTATAATCCCTATGATTATAGCACAAATGCGTATAGATCAGAAAATAAATATTTCTCAACCGGTGTGTCGGGGGGATTGGGATGTCAACTGACCATTCCTTCTACGAATATCATCATTCTCCTGAATTATGATATTCATTATGCACGTCCTGGTTTAAAAAGTATGCTGTTAGAAAGGGATGGACATATTCTTGATCTCGGGCTGGGAATTATTCTGTAATCGGTTTGTCTGACCGGTCACTTTCCGTTGCCACGAGCAGAACGGGAAGACTGTCCGCGATTAGTAATACGTCAAATATTTGAAGACGCACACAATAGTGCAGGTCATCTCTATCACAGGATGGAATCATATGATTAGTCGAATATGGCATGGATACACAACTCCTGCAAATGCAGATGCTTATGAATCGCTCCTTCGGTCCGAAATATTTACCGGCATACAGAACCGAAGCATCAACGGATATCATGGAATCCAGCTGCTTCGCCGTGATGTTGATCGTGAAGTGGAATTTATCACGATTATGCTGTTCGATTCGTTCGATGCGGTAAGGAGTTTTGCAGGGGAGGAGTATGAACTCGCGGTGGTTCCTGCGAAAGCGAGAACGTTGCTTTCACGCTTTGATCATCGTTCGCAGCATTATGAAGTCCGCGTGACGATGGATGCATAATGCAGGTTGTCGTTTTCCGTCTTTTGTCGAAGCGACCCCGACGCAGTAAATCCTGAAATACATTTCAATCTGTGATACAATAATAAAATACTTAAAGTACGGTATTGCCCCAGTGCTCAAAAATCGATACACTTTCGCGTAGCGCTGAAGTACTTGATTGCTTCTATCAAACCATAACGAAGGGCAGCATATGCCGGATTTCAATATCAATTTTTCCGACCGTGAGGTGTTCGAATATTTACTGCGGATTGCACTGGATAATGCTGAGATTAAACAGCAACTGATCCACATCCTCTCTTCAGAGAACGTGGGACGGAAAGAAATGCTGGATGTGTTATTGAAGCATACCAAACTGCAGAGCGCGCCCGATGGGATGAAGAAGGTGTTCACCTATTTCCAGGACGATCTGTTTGCTACAGAAGTGCTGCAATATCTTCAAAAGTCATGATCCATGATCACAGCCATCGACTGATCGCCGTTTGGAATGCACAATGCTAATCGAGAACTGATTTCAGTGCGAACGGGGAATTAAATTTTGCAGTTGAAGTAATGAAGAATGCTAAATTATCAGCGGAAAAAAAACGAATGAAGCATACAGAGTTTTCCAAACCCTTGCAATCCCTCAACCACAATTTCTTTTACCCTCGCGTCCGGTTGTTTTGTCTCATTGAAGGTGTATGACATCTTGGGTAAGGAAATTTCAACGCTCGTTTCCAGGGAGATGCCTGCCGGGAATTTTACCGAACAGTGGAACGGAGCAGATGCCCCCAGCGGTATCTATTTCTACCGCTTCCAAGCAGGAGCATTCAATGAAACAAAAAAAATTATTCTGTCAAAATAATTGCAGTCATCGTTCCGAGCCATCACGTATTCACATGATTGCTGATTAGAGAGTAATTGCTTACTTTTCATTGTCTGATATCGCTTCGGCAATATGAGATCTCCCGAATCTAGCATATACAGTTTTTATCAGTGTCGTCGTTTCGCGGATTTTCCTATCCATTAGGAAGCTCCCGGCATTATTGAGGGTATTTGTGATCGCACAAATGTTTCGCTCGCTTCATCCCGACTTCCAGCATCGGTGGGAAATTTATGAATCGGTTCTGAAAGAGTCTCTTACTCCAGAGACAGTCTGGCTGGACATCGGATGCGGTAAAAATGAAATGGTCGCCAAGATGGGAAAGCATGCTAAATCTGCCCTGGGGACAGATATTGTCAATGATCCAGACCGGACGGATGCGCCATTCCTCCTTTCCGATCTCCATTCCATTCCCCTTCCTTCTGGATATGCAACTCTCATAACACTGCGTATGGTTGTCGAGCATCTTCCGAGAGGGGCAGATGACCTGTTGGACATTTGCACATTGCTGGCTCCGGGGGGGAAACTGATTATCCTCACCACAAACAAACTCAGCCCCATCGTTCTTCTGCCCTCCGTGCTGCCGTACCGCGTAAAGAGCTGGGTGATCCAGAAACTCTTCGGTGTGCGGGAGCATGATATTTTCCCAACACACCACCGGTTTAATACGCGGCGGCTGATGGTACGTGGATTATCCGGTATGACGCTGTTGCAATTGTGGCATGTTGAGGAAGTGCCGCTGAACAAACCGTTTCTTGCATTGCTCTTTGGCATGTGGTTTACATTTGTGGAGATGCCGGGATTGAAATCGCTGCGTAGTAACCTGCTTGCAGTATATCAAAAATCTCTTCGTACCATGTGAAGTATGATTCCATGAGGTTCTGCTCAAAAAATATAACAAAACACTTCAGGAAATATCATGATAAAAAACTCTCTTGGCTATTTTGGAATACTGCTGCTGTTGGTGAACAGCTCTGCTCACGCTCAATGGAATCCGGTAGGGGTACCCCATAATGCTGCGATAACAGGTATTGTATGTACTGATTCGATTATCTTTATAGGAACTCAAAGCGGTGTGTACAAATCTACCAACAATGGCGCACTCTGGTACAATTTCAACGAAAATGAATTTCCGTTACCCGAATGGCCGGTAACCACATTCTCCTATGACGGATCGACTATATTCGCAGGAAATTCTGGTGGTGGATTATTTTATTCTACTGATGGGGGATTCGAATGGTGGTGGCTTGGTGGTGGATCAATTATCGAAAACCAAAATGCCATCGTGGTGAAAGATACCTTGCTGTTTGTTGCGACAGATTTTGGGATTGCCGTAACTTCGGCTGGGGTTTTGAGTGACCCAAATAGTGTGGTGACATGGACAAAAAAGGTCAATGGATTGGACAATACTGGCATCAAAACATTGACGGTTATTGGCTCTGCGTTATATGCCGGGACAATGAATGGAGTATTTCGTACGACTGATAATGGCGAAAACTGGACGGCGATAAATTCCGGCATGAACGGTTATAATCTGTCGTCACGGGTGAGAGCGATTATTTCCCACGACAATAAAATATTCGCGGGCACGGATGGCGGGATCTTCGTTACAACGGACAATGGCGTAACATGGAACCCCGTCAACAGCGGTCTATACGATCTGCGTTGTTGCGCGTTTGCATCATCCGGATCCAAATTGTACGCCGGGATGGCGAATGGAATATATGTTTCTACCAATGATGGCGCAAACTGGAGTCCATTGAGTAACGGTATAGGTAATCCTGTTGTTAATGCATTATCGTTTCATGGGGCGATACTGTACGCCGGTACCGATGCGGGAATATATGTTTCTGACGATGCAGGCGATACATGGATGGAAATCAACAATGGATTACCTTCTACCGCAATCAGTACATTGGTTGCCAATAATATTGCCCTCCTTGCCGGTTCGGAAACAAACGGTGTTTTTCGTGCCATCAGTTCCAATGCAACATGGATGGCATCAAGTTCCGGCATGAATAATAAGACGATGAAATATTTTTTGTCGACCGGATCTGAACTGATTGCGGCAACCTATGGCGGAAGCGGGGTCTATGTGTCGACGAACTCCGGTCAAACATGGAGTGCCATCAACGGCGGAATACCAAACGCATACGGAATATTTGTTACCGCGCTCGCCAATAACAGCAGTGACCTCTACATTGGTATCGAAGGATATTACAGCGGCAACAATGGATATTTAGGCGGTGTTTTTCGATCGACGAATAAAGGAGCAAACTGGAGCCGTGTCACTCCGGACAGCTTACATTTCATTAAAAGCATTGCTGTGAACGATTCAAGTCTGTTTGTTGCCGACTATTACCGTGGAATGTGCCGTGCAACAAAAGACGGGCAACAATGGACAAAGCTAGACAACATTGCATTGAGTCCGAATTCTATGACACTCGCGATACAAGGAGATGAACTCTTTGCCGGTAGCAATGACGTGAGCGATATTGCAAAAAGAGTATTCCGTTCAACGGATTATGGCCAGACATGGACGAATGTCGGCCAAGGATTGAATACAGCAATCATCAATGCATTTCGGTTTGGACCCGATGGAAGCGGCGATCTTTTTGCGGCAACATCCGGAGGGGCAGGAGTGTATCGCTTGAAAAAAAATAGTGATACCTGGATGCCGATTTCCAGCGGGTTACCGGGAGCAATATCAGTGACCGATCTTGCATTCTTTGACGGATATCTTTTTGCAGCAGGTGTCGGTGTGTGGAGGGTATCATTATCTGAAATTGCATCTGTAGAATATCGTCCGGGAAGTCAACCGATGGAATTTGGAGTAGAACAAAACTATCCGAATCCGTTCAATCCTTCCACGGTGATAGATTTTATTATTCCGCAACAATCGTTTACTTCCATTGCTGTGACGGATATTCTCGGCAGGGAAGTTGCTCGATTAGTGAACGACAATCTCACCGCAGGGAAATATTCCATCTTCTGGAATGCGCAGGGAATTCCCTCGGGAACATATTTCTATACGTTGCGTTCAGGAGGACAAGTACAAACGAAAAAACTGGTGCTGATGAAATAACTGTTATCTAAACCATCCAAATATCACAAAGGGATATGGTATGAAAGTACAAGCAGTTTTTTCTGTCTTTGCGGGGTCATGGCTGCTCTTGCACAAACACAAAGCGAAATAAATCGCGATGCGTTGCAGGAATATGAAAGGGCGGATCATCAGCCGAATGAAATCTATCGACAGGTTCTTTTATCGCATCAAAAGGATGATCAGTTTTGTCAGACTCTCAAAAAGGCCCAGAGATTTTGGATTCAATATCGCGATGCTCAATTGAATCTGAAGTTCCCGCCGCGGAAAGAGAAAAGCTATTATCAAAGCGTGCTTCCGATGGTGCAGGCATCGTTGTTGACAGAATTGACGCTACAGCGGACGGAAGAATTGAAGGAATTGGTGAATCAACGCAGTGCGGCAATTGATAGAAATCGATGGAGCGGAAGATGGTACGGCGGCGGCAAGAAGGAATCTGTGCTCTCCATTCTGAAAAACGGGGATGAGAGTTTCTCTCTGTCGTTTA
The DNA here is from genome assembly GCA_041665225.1 of Bacteroidota bacterium. Taxonomy (GTDB): domain Bacteria; phylum Bacteroidota; class Ignavibacteria; order UBA10030; family UBA8401; genus UBA8401. The sequence continues at coordinate 12,239 of JBAYJG010000022.1, read as the reverse complement.
AAGGAGAATTTGGTGAATGGGAAGGATTTGGATATGAAAAGGGAAATGAATTGATCACAGTGTTCCGATATAAGGATAGCGATGAGAAAGGGTATTGTACAATATCGCGAAGTGATGTATCCCGGGCAGAATTTTCATCGTACAATTCCGACGGATCATACCGTGCGAATGGATTTTTAATTAAAGAGTAACTCGATGGAATAGCCCCCTGATCACTTCTGAATCCATCCAGGAGTATTCCATTGAACTGCATGAAATCTACATACCCAAACCAAAAATCGTATAAAGATAAAAATAAATGAAATTCGTAGCACAACTCACCATCTATTGTTCCATGTTTATACTGACGATGACCGGCTGCTCCAAGAGTTCTTCAACTTCCACCGGATCATCATCGAACGATACGACACTTCCAAAAATTGTCTGGCACCGGTCCGGACTGGATTCATGCACGGTGAATGCACTGCTCAACGGTTATTCGTCTGGAATATTTGCCGGAACCGATCGGGGACTGTATAAAACCACCGATAATGGAGTTCAATGGATCCGGGCAGGAATTGATTCAGTGAATGTCACTGCATTGGTGCAATATTTCCCCACGGGTATAATTGCAGCAGGAACAGTCGGTCATGGAATGTATATTTCCACAAACGGCGGGAAGAATTGGAGTCAGCGTGGATTAACAGGAGTACCGATTACTGCACTCCATGTACTTTTGGATGGTACGTTGTTTGCAGGGACTCTTCGAAACGGACTCTTCCGTTCTTCCAACAGCGGAACATCGTGGCAGGAAGTCGATTCGACAATCTTTCGTTTTCACCCCGTCTATGCATTCTACGGCGATGGGCCAATACTGATCGGCAGCGACGGTATCTATGCCTCGACTAATTCAGGGAACCATTGGAGCGTATCCACTGCCGGATTGGAGGCGATCCCGTTTCATGCTTTGAATAAACTCTCCGGATTTACGTTTGCCGGCTCTGACCACAATGGAATGTATCGTGCGGATACCAACTCGACATTGTTCAAAATAGTGAACAATAATTTGAACGATACAAAAATTATTTCGCTCTGTTTAGGAGGGAATGCTCACCTGTTTGCTGCGACGTGGGATAAAGGAGTATTCCGGTCAACCGATTGGCACACCTGGAAAGCAGTCAATGACGGTCTTACCGATATCAATGTCCGTTCTTTGTTAGTGGATAACTACGGTTATCTTTATGCTGGAACGGTGGGCGACGGAGTCTTTAAAAGTTCATTGATCGATCAACGAATTCCATAAACGTCGATATTCAACTGGCCGTACTGGAGCAGTTCTATTCGGCAGAATGCAATCGCAAGCGACAACAATCGAAAGGATGCCATGCAGTCACAAATGATCTTGGTTGCCGGTCCCTACCGGTCCGGCACGAATGATGATCCGGCACTCATTGCAAAAAATGTTTTACATATGACGGATGTATCGCTTCGCCTGTTCCGTGCCGGCCATTTGCCGGTGATGGGTGAATGGTTTGCCCTTCCACTTATCGAACATGCCGGATCGGCAAGGATCGGTGATGCAGCATTCAATGAGATCTTTCATCCCATCTCCCGCCGGCTGATATCGAAGTGTGATGCTGTGCTGCGAATTGGCGGAGTTTCATCCGGTGCGGATGAAATGGTGTCCCTCGCCCGCACGGAAGGTAAAAAAGTCTATCTTTCTATTGATGAAATCCCGGTTGTAGCATAGTGTAAAAGCAACATTTTGAATTCTGTTAAAATAGTCATGCTGAGCGATTCCCGACGCTTTTGCCTGGACGAGTCGAAGCATGACTGTCGGTGCAGAATTGAACAGTGTCAGGTATAAAGCGATCGATACAATCGTAGATGAGGAACGAACAAATGAAAAAAGTTTGTATTATCGGCGCATCGGGTAAGCTCGGAAGCTACATGGTTCAACATGCATTGGACCGGGGATACGAAGTCGTCGGAGTTTGCAGGGGAAAAAGTGTTGCGAAACTCGACAGGTTCAAAGGACGCATCACGATCTATCCGGGAGCGACCAATGACCGGGAGATCATTAAAAAAGCGGTGGAAGGATGCGACGGAGTGCTGACAGTACTCGTTCCGTGGGGGATCCAGCAATACTCCTCCGGTACTGCGCAGGCAGTGCTGGATTTTGCTCGTCCAGGCGCTCGACTCATCTTTTCCTGCGGTTGGCACATCACGCGGGATGGTTTGGATGTGTATTCGCGTAATTTTCAGCTGTTCTTGAAAGTAGCTACATGGGTTGGACGAGTGTTGCGTGCTGCAGAAATCGACGACCAGGTGGAAGCATGCCGGCGTATCTTTGCAAGCAACACTCCATGGACTGTCGTACGCGGCAGCGATCTGGAAGAAGGGGAAAGTCAGGGGCTTCCTGTTTGGAGCAGGCATATCGGCGATCCCATCCTCGCAAGCAACATCACCCGCCGAGTGGATTTTGCTCTTTTTATGGTTGCAGCTCTTGAAAATGACGATCTCATCCATGAAGCACCTGCGATTGTCAGTTGCCAGACACACTCGGCTCTCTCGTTTAAGTCGGGGAAATAAAAAACGGATATTCTCACGATATCGTAGAATGATCAATGCGCGATAAACGATTTGTGGCGAAACATCGCGGCGGCCCGCTCACAAAGGAACGGCATTTTCAACTAATGAAGTGGGCGTGTGATTGCTCCCGTCATGTACTGCCGCTGTTCGGGAAAAAGATGAACAAACAGTTGACCCATGCACTCGTTGTAGGAATGGAATGGACGAAAGGAAAGGCTTCGGTTGGTGACGCACGCAATGCAGCAGTGGTGGCACATGCGGTCGCACGTGAATCGAACAATCCGGTTGCTGTCGCAGTCGCTCGTTCTGTGGGACATGCAGTTGCAACGGCACATATGGCGGATCATTCATTGGGGGCGGCGTTGTATGCATTGAAGGCGCTTAAAAGTGCTGAGAAGCCTATTGATGCTGAACGACGATGGCAAAACAATCGATTACCAGCCGCGGTAAAAAAATTGGTCATTAGTGCGAGGGAAAAAAAGAGCAAGCGATGAAAATTGTTTAATCTTGGTATTGACTCGGTAACAATATAGTTGAGAAGAACATTGTTTTAGTCGGTGTAGGAATACTTAATACTGCCGACAAACCTGCATACGACAATTTTAATAATACCTAACGTGCGGTATTGTTTAAAAAGCTAAAAATTCATACACTTTTACCGTTTGTAAGAAAGAATTACCCGGGAGATCTTGAAAGAACAATCATTGATTAATCTGAGATAGTGAAAAGATTAGGAATATCCGTATGAAGTATTTGCTGATGATAAGTCTCTTGTGTTTGGCATCCTGTGTTCCGGCGCCATTGGTGATCTTGTCGGATTATCATTCTGATAATTTTACCATCACTCAATTGAACGGCGTCACGGCGCGTGTGTATGTCCATCCGGACGTCGATGTACTGGAATTTCGGCGGTCATTCGAAAGCGAATATGGGGACTCTACCCGTTTCATTTCGGCATTTACGCAACTGCTGACTGACAGTCTGAAAAAAGTTATGACGATCACCGATTCCCGTACGGACAGCTTCAACGTCATTTTTATTAATCAGTCTTTTTCCGAAGAGCGGATCAACGCGGTGAAGGCAATATTTGATTCTGCATCGGAAGACTATTTCATCGGAATAAAAAAAGTGACAATCTCTAACAGTACAACTGTGAATGCTCCTCACTATATACCGCCAACGATGGTGACGACGCCAAGGGGTTCCATGCCTGTCGGCGGAGGATTCATGGGAGGCGGGTCGTCGGAAGAATGTGTTGTGAGTTTGAAAGTGGAGGTGTGGTCCGTGAAAGAACGCAAGAAAGTTTCTGAATTTACGGCGTTGGGCCGGTCCACTGTTATTTTCTTTGCAAACGGATCAGCGCTAAAATCGGCTGTGCGATATTCGGTGAAAAATTTGTGCAAGTATATACGAAAGAATAAGACCAATTAAGCATTTGTAAAAGACCCATGGATAATCAGTGATGGAGCATTCCATGAAACAATCATTTATCGGAGTGATATTGCTGTTGAGCGTTCTGCTGTTGTGCTGCGATGAAAGTACATCACACGGCGGAATGGTCAATTCAGGCTTAGAAGGTTCCTGGTTGTGGAAACAATCAACAGGCGGCATCGGGGGAACAACGACGATACCGGCGGCAGGAAATGTGCACGTACTGAGAATTACCAGCGATAGCACTTTTGTAGAAACAAAAAATGACACAATACTCTTTACAGATACCTTCACCACACATCTGAACTCTGCCGGGGATTCAACAAAGAAACAGTTGGTAATCGATTTTTTAAACTCCAAACGATTCAGCCTGTTGGTTGAGATCGTCACAAACGATTCGTTGATTCTCAGCGATATGATCGTCGATGGATACAGTTCATTCTATACAAGGATACGATGAATACCACTCAGGACAGTAAAACAATTTTCTACAATAGTATGAAGCCGTTATTTCTAAAGATCGCACTCATCGTGGTGATATTGTTTTCACTGCAATGTCAAAAGAACGAAACTGTCGCACCCACAGAAGGCTCTTTGGTCGATTTCTCCGGCACTGTATTGGATAATAAGGGAAATCCCGTACAGGGTGCAAGCATCCATTTCATCTATTCTCTCGCTGATTCTTCTCTTGGGAAGAACGAAGGTTCTGCGGTGGATACGAGAATCATGTTTTCAGTCCCAAACAGACAATTTGTTACGTTGAAGACCCAGCGCTGGTATCCCCGCGCAGATGTTGAAACAATTATTAATGATACGCTGCTGTCGGGGATTTACACGTATACGCTCAATTCGCCATTATATACGAACGGGCTCTATTATGTTGACCTGATGATCGGTTCATACTTTCACGAAAAATATATCGCTGTGATGAAAACGGATGTCGATTCGTTGACCACCTCCGTTCCTCTCTGCACTACAAATTCCTCAGGGACATTTGAATTATCGTTCCTTGTATTTGGATTTCGATATCCGCTCGATCTTCTCTCGGAAAAGGATGGAACGCTGCTCAGAAGAGCGTATATTTCCCATTCGATGCAGATTGTTATTTACAAGCCGGGATATAAAACTATTGTGAAATCATTAGTTATCAACGAGAAACAACCGATCAAGGAAACATTCTCGTTTGAATAAGAATAATCAAGGCTTTCACCCGGTGAGTATGCTGCGCATTGAATTTTGGACATTGCTGATCTGCCTGGCGATGATCGGAACTGCCCATGCGCAGCAGTTGGCTCTGCCATTCTATGCCTCAATCGATATATCATCCCTGACAGTCGATACTACGATTACTGATGCAATCCGAAATGAATTATGGAATGACAGCGGTGGCCGGCTGTTGCAATCGATTACAGTGGATGTGAACGGCAGTAGGGGAAAGATGATGCAAGCTTCTTTTCGTCTTGGAGTCAAACAATGAGTATCGTTCTGCATTTCAAAAACCATAAAGGAAAGAACGCCAATCTCGTCGATATCTCTTCGAAGAACAGGTACACTCCATATCTTCTGGATGTGGCAGGACGTTATCCGGATGAAGTACGCGTGATCGTAGAAGATATTTTGAATAATGTCGTTTTGCTGCGTAATCTCTCGAATAATGTGTTGATGAAAATATCGCTGACGAAAATCCAGCTTGTTGAAGAACCATAACTATGTCGATGAAAAATTACCTCCATACCGTTTTCCGGCTGACCTATTCGATGCTGGAGCAAGGGCTATCGACATAACGTTTGAAATTTCGCGGGATGAGAAATCTGTTTTTACACTTAGAGTGTTCATTTTGCAGAATATTTGCCGCAAATTGGTCGGTGTGCAATATCCCGTATTTACGTGATTGTCGTGAAAGCACCAAATAATTACTTTGTCATGAATAGTCAAACAATGAAACGCAACCACGTACTGGAAAAAATACGCGTACTTTTTTTTCATGTCCATTGGCGGAAGGTGTTCTTTATGAAAGACCCTGAAGCTGACCGGCGCTTTAATCCTATGCAGTTGCGGCTACTCAACGGTGCTGAACGGTTCGATAAAACGATCTTTCCCTCAACACAATTTAAGAAGGTGCCATACATGGGGACGATCTATACATGTCCCCGCTGCGGAGAAAAAAAGGAGATCCCGGTCCGTCATTTGGAAAACCGTACTGTGCTGCGGTTTTCCAAATTTGCGATTGATCTGCAAACCCAATTCGATAATTTTCGCCGAGCAAAAAAAATAATAGAATCCGGATATATCGATTGGAACTGTGAGAAATGTGAAATGCCCGTGCGAGTGTATGTTCAGCATTGGGTAGCTGGCGCTGGCAGCGATTTCGGCGTAGAAATAAAAGCAGTAGTAGAAGCATTGTAAGTTGTCCTGCTGAACCATTTTCTTCCGAGAGCGATGCGACTGTAATAACGAAGTGATAGTGTCCGATCCGACAAAGACTCCGCAATACCGACTGCAATCAATAATTCTTTCAATCACCCGGGAGACTGTTACCGCGGTTCTGGTTCTATCCATCAGTTATTCACTATGTTCATGCCGGCAAACGGAGAAGAGTATCCGTTTTTGAATTGTTGCATAATATCCGCATTGGAGAACATTTATTCCTGGAAAAAAAATATATTGGCATGTTTCAACGCACACAATACGAAATACCTACTGTACGGTATTGTAGATAAGTGCAATTTTTCATAAGCTTTTAATACTACTGTCGGACGAAGAAGTGAAGAGCGGCGGAGACAGTCATTGATGTTTTATACATTACGGAGGATCGGCTATGAGATATCCTATTATTATTCTTTTGATCGTCATTTCGCTGGCGTTGAATTCCTGTGAATCGCCGTTATCCGAGCAAGCCGTTTCCGATCCGAAACTGATCCAGCCGGTCGTGCAGGTGATGAAGGAATTGGATTACAAGGGGACAACGTATTACCGCTACCGCTGTGATGTGTATGACAAGTATATGCGCAGCGTGGAACTCAAGGATGGAAGGATCTCTGTTAACGGTGAGAACCTGATTGTTGTCAAGGATTTGTTCGGTACGTATTATATGATCGACGATGCCCGGGTGAAGTACGCTTCAAATTCGGTCTATAAGTTTGTTATTACGCTATCCGATCAATCTCAATACAATGCGTCTGTAACGACACACAAAGTGAATCTCACCGGTTTCAACGCGCCGGCAAGCCACAACAAAACGCAGAACATGAACCTTACCTGGAGCGGAATCGATTCCAGTGCGACAATGCGGTTGACCATTACGAGTTATTATACAACGGATACCTCGTCCGGATTTAGGACTAGCAATATGGAAATCTCAAATCCGAAGCTTGGCGCTTATACACTGGCTCCGTCAAATTTTGTAGTAGAAAACACCAATACCTATCGAGTAGATATCACACTGCACTCCGAAGTTGACGGGACGATCGATTCGAGATTCTATATCAATCGAAGGGCATTCTCTCACGACATGATAACGAAAAGTGTTGTCCTTCAATAAAACTTAGACAGTTGCTCCTATGTCCCATAATGTTGTCACCGCAAACTGATGCTATGAGCTCACCAATGTCATCACATGATCTTTGCACTGATCTCCTTGACGCATGGCGTGTCCATAATCAGATCCTCCTTTTTCTGCTGGCCAATATCCCGGCGAAAGGATTTTCCGCCGTACCGGCCGGTTCGAAAGGAAGGGATGTGAAGGCACAGTTCGCGCATTTGCAGTCTGTTCGCACAGGTTGGCTGCAGTATCACCGAACCGGAATAAGGCTGACAGGGAAACGGTACGACAAGACACATCCACCGAGCCGGGCTCAATTGAAGAAGGCATTAACACGGTCCGGCAAGGAGATCGAACAATTTCTCGGAGAAGCATTCAAAGGGAACGCACACGTGCGGATGTTCGGGAAGAATCCCGTGCGGTGGATGGGATATCTGATTTCCCATGAATCGCATCACCGGGGTCAAATCATGCTGGCTGTGAAACAATCTGGCGCGAAGCTTCCAGAGAGTGTTGCGCTCAACGGACTCTGGGGAAAGTGGATCTTCGGGAAATAATCTCTTACGATGTTTAATCTGCGGTTGAACATTCTCATGTTATAGAAAGACGTATGAATAAATTACCATCCTTCAAAATCATTTTTCTTCTCGGTGCACTATTGATCATGATGAATTCATGCACGGAACCATCGTCGGACAACGGCGCCGGCGGAGGAACCTCCTCAGCGTTCCGGTTGCAAGTCACAGTCAAGGATTCGTCCGGGAAATCTCTCCACGGTGTGCGAGTCAGTGCATACAATTATCTCTTTCCACCAGACCTGATGAAACAGTTCGGCAGCAACAGTGCGAGGAAGATATCCTCTTCGGCAATGATAACGTATGCGCTTGCGGATACCTATCGCGTATCGCTTTCCGTGAATGAACTCGATGGAAGAACGATCTCATTGCCGGTGCAGAGCCGGATGTCACTGCCGGGCATGTATGCTGTCACATTGAGTGTGAATAACAGTTTCGCCGGTACACGGGTGTATAAGGCGGTGCTTTCGGCTGTGGATACTGCCGCTCGCACGGAGCGCTTCAGGGATTCGATCTATATCACTCTCTGGCAGCCGGATGCCGAATTCTCCGTGGTCGGATATACCTCCGAGAAAGGGGTTTGCGAATCGAACGATTCGCTCTTGTTTCCGCATCTGTTGCAATTACCTGCAATGACGCGGACGAATGCGACAGGACCGGACTCTGTAGGAACATTCACCTTTCCAGATATCTATGTAATCACCCTGACCGATACCTTGACCAAACAATCACAGTCATTCGTCCGGACTGTAGGCAAAGGTACGAACGATATTCAATTAACCTGGAATTCTTCCGGTATCGGAATTTCCTCGGTACAATGGTACAGTGGAAACCGTTACTTCATAGCAGCAGATTCTACACTTCCTTCCAGAGTGCCGACAGTGACGAAACTGTTTCAAAATTATCCGAATCCGTTCAACTGAGAGAAAATTCGGATTTTGAAGTACTTTGATGTGTTGCTATGGGAACGGTTCTCCTTTCCGGGCGAACAGTAAACAGTTCGGTCCAGCCTTATGCAAAAGATATGGTAATGTTCGTATTTATTTTTTGGGAGGCAGTATGAAAAAGAATGTTCTGCTTGCGGCTCTGCATTCGTTCCGATGGAAAGTGCCGGTTTGCTTGATCATCGGATCGGTCGTACCGTTTCTTTTGCTCAGCTGTGATGATGAAGGCTCTCCCGCAGCAAATGCATTAAAAACTTCCCTTGCGACCCGGCAGTGGAAAGGGGAAAGTTTTGCAACACTCAATATCGGTGGATCTTCCAGAGTAGTGAAGGATGTCGTCCTCTCCTTTGATTTTAGGAATGATGGTGGCTGTTCGCTGTCGCAGGCATCCATGAGCGTCAGCAGCGTCGCAGGGGAGTGGAGACTGGAAAATGAAGGAAAGAATCTTATATTGACCCTGCACCGTTCGTTTGGCACCGTTACAGAATATCTGACAGTGAAAGAACTGACCGCAACACGGTTTGTTATCGGCGATACCACGGTGTACGGATATTCGCTTATTCCGCAATAGCCGGCACACTCCTCAATCGATGGACTTATGTAATGGATAAACCGTATTCCCACCGGAAAACATTCGATAAAAAAGAGTATAGCAGAACTCCACTGACCAAAGGAGAGTACGAACAATGCACATTCCTCCGTTGTGACTTTTCTCGATCCGACATGAAAGGGATACAGTTTCTGGAATGCCGGTTCGTAGGATGCAATCTGAGCCTGGCCCAGATCGCAGATACCCAGTTTCAAGATTGTATCTTTACGGAATGTAAACTGCTGGGACTCCATTTCGAACTGTGCAATCCGTTCGGATTAGCATTCACTTCGGGAAAATGTACGTTTGATCAATCCTCTTTCTCCAAACGAAAGCTCAAAGGGATACAATTCAAAGACTCTTCACTGAAGGAAACAGATTTCACCGAAGCGGATCTCTCCGGCTCCGTGTTCGACAACTGCGATCTTGCGCGGGCAACATTCGACAGGACGAACCTTGAAAAAACTGATTTCCGTACTGCATACAATTATTCCATCGATCCGCAAAAGAACAGGATAAAGAAAGCGAGGTTTTCTGTTCCCGGTATTACCGGACTGTTGGATGTTTTTGATATTAAAATAGATTGAATAATATTCATGTACTGTTGAGGAACGGCGTTTGGAACCACGGATAGTCATGTTGCAAGAGAAAAAGCTTGTCGGAAAACGGCTTACGATGTCATTGGCGAATGACAGAACTCCAGAATTATGGAGGAGTTTTATGATGCAGCGAAAAGAAATACAGAACTGTTGTTCGTCTGATCTCTACAGCATACAGATCTACGATCCGAAGTTCAATCACAAGGATTTGACCCTTCACACAGTCTTCGACAAATTAGCGGCAGCGGAAGTAACGGATATTTTCCATATTCCCGAAGGAATGGAGGCATATACAGTCAGAGGAGGATTGTATGCGGTCTACATTCATAAGGGACTTCCCAGTGCATTTGAAAAGACCTTCCACTATATCTTTCAGGAATGGATGCCAGCATCAGAATATGAAGTGGATAGCCGGGAGCACTTCGAACTCTTAGGAGAGAAATACAAGAATAACCATCCGGATTCGGAAGAAGAGATTTGGATACCGATACGACAGAAGCATTGAACGATTGATCTAAAAGGATCGGTAAGAAAAATGAGTGTTTTTCGATAGGGGAATTATGAAACTGTTCAAAATTCCTATACTCCCAGCGTTTATCGTGATTGGACTCTGTTGTGCTCCCGCAGTAAAAAATTTATTGTTGAACGCCGATCCGGTAACTCTCTGGCAATCAAAGAAAATCTTGTCATACACAATGGATGAACGGCGAAACTGTTTTTGTCCACACAACGGTGAGTGGATGTCGTTGACGGTGGAGAACGGCCGGATCGTTGATCTTGTCCACCAGCCCACCGGAAAGAGGCTTCCTTCATCGCAATGGCAATCTTATAAAACAGTGGAACAATTGTTTGATTTGATCCAACGCATGCGGAAGGATAGTGCCTCGGTGGTGCATGTTGAATACGATTCAGTATATGGTTATCCGACTTCAATGTCTGCAAATCCCGGTGCGCAAATTATCGATGGAACATTCAGATTTGACATTTCAAGTTTTGTCGCGAAGAAAGAATAAGAGTGGTTGAACGAACTGTAGTCAGCGGAATTCGTCAGGGTCCTTTTCTACCCCGCCACTTTCGACTCAAAACTCTTACCTTGTTTCCAGACGCAGTGGCATACTATTCGTCAGGAAGCTATATTACCGGTAGGGAATGATCCCGTAAGTGAAACAGGATCATTGTCCGAAGAAATTCCCGCTGTAGCAAAGAATTGTCACTATCGGAGAACGGTATGGACAACTCAAAAATGACAATTATTGGGACATATCCCAGCGAGATCTACGCTGAGATTGCACGGCAAAAGCTCGCATCGCGCGGCATTGAAGCGTTTATCAGCCAGGATGATTTCGGCAGAATGCAGCCTTCGTTGCAGTTGACAGAAGGAGTGAAACTGGAAGTGGTGGAGAGTGTCCGGAAGAAAGCGGAACGCATTCTGAACGAGATAGAGTAAGAAAACAGATACGGTCCCGCAGATCGTGCGGATGTCAGTCCACGAGCACTTCGTGGACTGCGATCGGCGTGGAGAGTCCCTTAACCATAATCGGTTCGTGAAGACGGGTGAGGACGGTGTCGTTCAATAACCGGAATGTCTTTTCCGATATCAGGATGCCTCCGACCGGAGCATTCGATTCCAGCCGTTGCGCCAGATTCACATCCGAACCGATCACAGTATATTCCTTCCGCCGTTCGGAGCCGAGGTCACCCACAATTACCTTCCCGGAATTGATGCCGATGCGGATCTGCAGCGGAAAGCGTCCTTCGGATTCCCATTTGCTTTTTATCCTTCGACATTCCCTTTGCATATCGATGGCTGCCTGCACACAGCGCATGGCATGATCTTGTTGTTGTTCCGGCGCACCATAAAACACCATTAATCCGTCTCCGATGAATTTGTCTACCGTCCCTTCATACTTAAAGACGATCGCGGTCATCGCTTCAAAGTATTCGCTCAGAGATCCGCTGATCTCTTCCGGTGTCGTCGTGGAGGAGTGT
>JBAYJG010000021.1:0-20249 GCA_041665225.1 Bacteroidota bacterium | reverse complement strand
CAATGATTTCCGCACTCGTCTTGCACGATGGCGCGAAGTTTTTTTCGCACAAAAATATCGTTTCGATCTCGGCCAATCGTTCCTGGTGATCGTCAACTTTACGTTATTGATCATCACCGCCAGCGATAAGCTGCAGATCTTTTTCGGAATACCACGGCTGCGGTCGCTGCTGATTGTGATCGTCCCGCTCGGCTTCATCGGTGTGTGGTTCTTCGGCTATTTTATGGACAGGGTGGTCCGCGCCGCACAAATGGCGGAACGACAGTCCATCAAACGAAGCGAGGTGTGGACGAAACATAATGAGCAAATGGATCGGCTGGAACAAGAGCTGAAATCGATCCGCACATTACTTGAACAGCAAAAGTCCCAGTAAATTCTGATTGAATCGTTGATATTCTCTCAAACTCGGACTACATTTATCCCACTATGCTCCGCATCTCAGCGCCTCTGCGTTCATGGAGCTAAATATTTTTTAAACCTATGGCTATCAAGATCTTCGTCACCGGCGGCACATTCGACAAGGAATATAATGAACTGAATGGGACTCTCTTTTTCAAAGAGACGCATCTCCATGAGATGCTCTCCCTCGGCCGCTCCCGCATTGACGTGCACATTGGGACGTTAATGATGATCGACAGTCTGGAAATGACCGACGAGCACCGGGCAGTAATTGCGCAGCAGTGTATCGATACCCCGGAAGAAAAGATTGTCATCACACACGGCACCGACACCATTGTGGAAACAGCTTGTTACCTTGCTTCGCGGATCAAGGATAAAACCATCGTGCTGACCGGCGCGATGATCCCGTATAAGTTCGGCAGCTCGGACGGACTGTTTAATCTGGGCAGCGCCCTTGCGTTTGTACAAACATTGCCAAAAGGAATCTACATCTCCATGAATGGAAGATATTTTCTGTGGGACAATGTGCGGAAGAATAAAAGTATCGGCGAGTTTGAAGAGATACGGAAATAAAAAAAAGGCGAACCTCGGTTCGCCTTTTTCTTATCCATTGGGATTTATCATTACAGAGATTTTTCGTCGGATTGATGATGTTTCACGATCCTCGCCTGTGTATGGAAGATCACTTCTTCCGCAATATTTGTGGTCAAGTCCGCCACACGCTCAAGATTTCTGCTGATGCGCAGCAGTTCCAATCCCCCTTCGATGCTTTTCGGATCTTTTTTAATCATCTTTACTACCTGAGCATTCATTCCGCGGTTCAAGGCATCCATCCGGTCATCGCTCTCCAAAACACTTTGTGCGAGCTGTGCATTTAAATGGATGAAGGCGTCCAACGCCTGCTGCAGCATCTCCTTCGCAATCAGTGCCATATTCGGGATCTCCAGCAGCGGTTCTTCCTGCGGAGTCTCAACCAAACGGAATGCCGATTCAGCGATATTTACCGCGTGATCACCTATTCGCTCGAGATCGTTATTGATCTTTTGAATTGCCAGAATCAAGCGCAGATCGCTCGCCACCGGCTGCTGCAATGCCAACAGATCAACCACACCGTTATCGATCTCAATTTCAAGATTGTTGATCTTTCCGTCCGCCGCGATCACTTTGGATGCCAGTGAAGCATCATTCGTCAGCACTGCTTCCAGCGCCTCCACAATGTTCTGCTCAACTATGCTTCCCATTTTAATCACGTTGGATTTCAGCTGTTCAAGATCGCGTTGAAAATGTCGTTCCATACTATTTTTCCTTTTTAAATTCTTTCAACATTCGGCCGCACAAAGCGACTACACATTTCATACTCTCAGCGCCTCTGCGACTTCGCGTTCATATTCGATCAACCGAAGCGCCCTGTAATATAATCTTCCGTCTGTTTCTTTGCAGGAACAGTGAAGATCTTTTTCGTCACATCGTATTCAATCAGTTCTCCCATGTAGAAGAACGCAGTGTAATCGCTCACCCGTGCTGCCTGTTGCATATTGTGCGTTACAATGGCAATGGTGTACTCTTTTTTTAATTCGTAGATCAACTCTTCTATCTTCGCTGTCGAGATGGGATCCAGTGCGCTTGCCGGTTCATCCATTAAAATCACTTCAGGACTGACCGCCAATGTGCGTGCAATGCAAAGACGTTGCTGCTGGCCGCCGGACAGGCTGACGCCACTCTTCGAAAGAGAATCTTTCACTTCGTTCCACAGTGCCGCTTGTTTCAAGCTTTTCTCTACGATCTCCGTGAGTTGCTTCTTATCCCGAACGCCGTTCATCCGCAACCCTGCTGCGACGTTGTCAAAAATGGACATTGTTGGAAACGGATTCGGTTTCTGGAAGACCATCCCTATCCGTTTCCGCACGACAACGGCGTCCATTGCATAGATGTCGCTTCCATCCAACGTTAGCGAGCCAGTGATTTTGCTCTCCGGCACGAGTTCATGCATACGGTTAATGGAGCGAAGAAAAGTCGATTTACCGCAGCCGGAAGGGCCGATGATGGCTATAACCGAATGCTCGGGCATTGCAAAGGAGATATTCTTCAGCGCTTGCACTTTTCCGAAGTAGCAATTGATCCCTTCAGCGTTGATCTTGATTTTTTTTGTATGATCCGCCGCCGGGGTCATATCCGACAGTATGCTGAAGGATGATTCTTTCTTTGTTGAAAATTCTACCATACGTTCTTCCCTAATTTCGTTGACGTGTTGCAAAACGAACTGCGGCACTCAGCAGAACAATAAGCATCATCAGCACCAGTGCACCGGCCCATGCCTGCGCGATCCAGTCCTCAAACGGCGAAACGCCATAGTTATAAATAAACACTGTCAGCGATGCGATCGGCTGATCGAGTGTGGTATGCCAAAAACGATTGTTTAGCGCTGTAAAAAGCAGCGGCGCTGTTTCGCCCGCGGCACGCGCAACTGCCAGCATAATTCCGGTGACGATTCCGCCAAGTGCTGTCGGTATGATGATGCGCAGCGTTGTTTTCCATCGCGGTATCCCCAGCGCCAGCGCTGCTTCGCGGTAGGAATGCGGTACTGTCTTCAACATTTCTTCCGTCGTCCGTGTGACGATCGGTATCATCAAAATACCAAGTGCAAATCCACCGGCATACGCTGAAAAATGCTTTGCGGGCAGCACAATAATAGTGTATGCCACAACACCCGTAACGATCGATGGAACACCGTTCAGCACATCGGTCAAAAAGCGGACGGTGGTGCCGAACGTGTTATTGCCGAATTCTGAAAGATAGACGCCGGTGAGAACTCCAATAGGCAATCCGATGATGCTTCCGAGTCCGACCAAAATCAACGTACCGACGATCGCATTGGCGAGTCCTCCTCCCGGTTCACCAACTGGCTTGGGAAGCTGGGTAAAGAAATCGACATTCAACGCTTCCATGCCGAGCGAAATGGTGTGATAAAAAATCAGGAGCAGCGGCACCAGCGCAATAAGAGCGCTGGCAACGCATAATCCATACATCACGACATTTTTTACTTTCCTGTATTGAAAGAAGATTGTTTTCATCATTTATAATCTTCCTCCCGCATCAGTGTTTCTGGTAAAGCTCCACACCAACAGCCGTGCGATTGCATTCACCAACAGTGCAACAACAAACAGCACCAGTGCAATCTCGATAAGCGCGCTGATATACATCTCCGATGTTGCTTCGGTGAATTCGTTTGCCAGCACGCTTGCCATGGTATATCCCGGTTCAAACAGCGATGTTTTGATCTCCGGACGGTTGCCTATGACCATCGTTACCGCCATTGTTTCGCCGAATGCGCGTCCTAAACCCAAGATCGTTGCGCCGATAATTCCGGAACGGGAATATCGGAGTGCGATCCGTGTCGCTTCCCACCGGGTGGATCCAAGTGCTAATGCTGCTTCTTTTTGCGAGAGCGGGACCGCTTTCAGCACATCGCGGGAGAGCGAAGAGATGATCGGTAGGATCATGATCGAAAGGATGATACCTGCAGCGAGCATTCCGACTCCGTACGGAGCACCGGCAAATAAGGGAATTGAACCTGCAAACGAACTGAGCCACGGCTCCAGCGTTGTTCGTATCCATGGTACCATCACAAAGAATCCCCACAGACCGTACACGATGCTCGGAATTCCTGCGAGCAATTCCACAATAAAGGAAAATGGTCTTTCGATCCACCGCGGAGCAAGTTCGGTCAAAAAAACTGCAATCCCGATCCCCACCGGTACGGCAATCAGGAGTGCTAGCAGGGACGACACGAGCGTTCCATAGATAAACGGCAGCGCACCGTACACATCCATCACCGGATCCCATTCTGTCCCGGTAAGAAAACTCCAACCGAATTTCTGAATGGACGGGGTCGACGTTGCGTACATCTCGTACGCCATCAACGCAATCAGCAGCAGCACCATTGCGGCAAAGAACGTCGTAAGGTATTTAAAAACGGTATCGCCGAAATTCCTGGAGGAAGGTTTCGGCGTTCCCGTAGTAAAATGTGAAGATTGTGTCATTATGTTTTTAAAGATCTACTTGACCGGCTTCCCGTTGAAACGGATGGAAGCGATCTTCTTTTCATTCAGCTTGATCACCGCTTTCGGCAGCGGTGCATAATACAGCGCAGGCGCAAATTTTTCTCCTTCATTCATGGACCATTTCAGGAAGTTTACGATTGCAGTGGCTTTTTCTTCACTTTTCTGATCTTTATAAATCAACAGCCAGGTAAAACCGCTGATCGGATACGAATCTTTTCCCGACGCATCGGTGATGGAAACGCGCAGATCTTCCGGCAATTTTTTTGCTTCGTTCATCGCTGCTGCGGTAACGGATTCCAGCGAGGGAACGATGAAATTTCCCGCTTTATTCTTGAGTGATGCATACGGAAGATTGTTTTTCACTGCGTAGGCCAGCTCAACATATCCGATGGAGCCGTCAATCTGTTTTACCTGACCCGCAACTCCTTCGTTCCCTTTTCCGCCGAGACCGACAGGCCATTTCACCGAAGTGCCGACACCAACATCAGACTTCCATGCTGCGCTCACTTTGGAAAGATAATCCACAAAGATATAGGTGGTTCCGCTGCCATCCGAACGGTGAACGACGACGATCGGTTTTGCCGGAAGTATTACGCCTTTATTCGATGCCGCGATGCTCGCATCGTTCCACATGGTGACCTTGCCTAAAAAGATATCCGCAAGCACATCGGGGGTTAGTTTAAGTCCGGCACCAAGACCGTCAACATTATATGTCGCAACAACAGCACCCATCACGGTCGGAATGTGAAGCACTTCGGTTCCCTGTTTTGTCTTCGCCTCTTCCAGCTGTGCATCATTCATCGGACCGTCTGTAGCTCCGAAATCAACTGTTCCTTCAATTACTTGTTTAATTCCGCCGCCGCTGCCGATGGACTGGTAGTTAAACTGCACACCGGTTTTTTTCTGATACTCGTCGAACCATTTGGAATAGATCACGTACGGGAATGTTGCGCCGGCGCCGTTCAATTGCAATTGCGCAAAAACGGTATTGCTGATTATCACAGCAAGTATAGCAATAAGTGTTTTTTTCATATCATCCTTTTTTCTATTAAAATACGATACACCAATGATGCCGATATTACGGCAATGTTAGGAAATCGTTAAGAGGCCTTACAAGAAAATATAATAGAGCGTGATCTTTCCGGTGATGGACGGATCGACGGATCGTTTTCCTGAACCGGATTGCACCTTTTCATAGGTCTCTACTTCAAGGTTCGGAATGATCGATACATTCTTATCGATGTTCCAGCTTGCTCCGGCGATCAGCAGTTGACGAACATCTGTGTTTGCCGCCGACGTCGTGTTCGGATCAAAATAATCGTACCTGCCGATGATGGTAAGATCGGCGCTGAGTGTGTAGTTTCCGAACAACGAAACGCCGAGCGCAGTCTTGTCCTCAACAACAACCGGCGCTGATCCGTGGATATATCCATGATCGGAGAGTTGAACAAATCCTTCCGCTCCAACGCTGTAACTTCCTTTTTCAGCATATCCGAGGAAGAGTGACGACGTGAGCACGTTGTTACCCAACGTCTTTTTCGGGGAGGTTGTGCTGGCAGGATCGTTGATCTGTGCCTGCATTTTATAGTCGGCATACACTGTTACCCTGAAACGGTCAATCGGTTTGAGATCAATATGTGCGTAGACGCGTTTATATTTGTCTGTTTCTGCACCGATGCTGCTGTTGTTCCCCACAAGAATCCAATAATTCACCATGCCATCAGCGATGATTTTTCCCTTCATGCTGACACCAAAGTCCCGCGCCGGTGCGATACCACGCAGGTCGAGAATGGTCTTTTCCACAGAGCGAAACCCCCAATAGGACTCCGCCACTTCGAACGACGGCGAGGGTTGAATACCGAAGATCAGGTCTGAACCGGAAACGATTCCTGACCATTTCAAGTATGCATCCTTAATGAACGGAGCGCCTGTTGTTCCTTCCAGCCGGAAGCGCGAGGAAAACGTGCTGCTGATCTCGTTGTCATACGTCAAATAGATCCGTCGGAATTGAAATCCGTTTAGATCCTTCACGCCGCCATTAGAGACGTTGGCAAGCGAACCAAGAGACGTGTCACGTGTGACGTTATAGAAAAAATCTCCGAACATGAACCCGCTGAACTTCGACGGCGACTTTTCCTGTCCCCAGAGTGCGGTGGAGATCAATGCGATCAAACATATTCCTGCAATTTTTGTTTTCATAAGGTTTACTTTTGGGTAATAAAAATAATTGTCCATTTGTTTTGTGTGTCTATTGTCTATCAAGAAATTGCCAAGAATACATTATGTATCGTTTACCTCCATGTTATGAAATTGTTAACAGTTCATTGGCAATATCTCGACCGTATCATAATATCCCTATCATTGATCCCTAATGTTCGGATAATACAGATCGGATATTTTACACACGAATTCACTTACTTTTCCTCATCAACGGATATGGACGACAATGCATGTTTATTCCCCTCTTGTAATCACAACGGACCGGTACATCCTTAAATTAGCAGATTCGCTGAAGGAAATTCAAAAAGCACTCAGGTTGCGGTATGAAGTGTTTAATCTGGAATTACACGAAGGGCTCTCCTCGTCCAGCGATGTCGGATTCGACTCGGATGTGTTTGACACATTTTGTGACCATCTCATTGTGATCGAAAAAAGCACCCGCGCCGTTGTCGGCACGTATCGTTTATTGATTACTGCGAAAGCGATGAAGCATATTGGATTTTATTCTGAAGGAGAGTTTGATCTTCATTCACTAAAAATGCTTGACGGTAATTCGCTGGAACTGGGCAGATCGTGCGTGGCAAAAGCACACCGTTCGTCCACCGTCATCAATTTGTTGTGGAGCGGAATCTCACGATACGTAGAACTGTTTCAAGTTTCGCGATTGTTCGGATGCGCCTCGCTGCATACAAAAGATCTGCAGCAGGTCGCAATGATTGCAGAATATCTCCGAGCGAACCACTACTCCGCGGAACAATTCCGAATCGCACCGCAGCCGCAGTGTATGCTGCATCTTCCGGCGGTCAACGCAGAGACATTTGCGGCATTCAATGCGTTTCATCATCTGCCTCCGCTGTTGAAAGGATATTTACGACTGGGTGCCGTCGTGTGCGGTGAACCAGCCTATGATAAAGAGTTCGGTACAGTTGATTTCTTTATCCTGGTAGAAAAAGAGCGTATTACCGACCGCTATCGAAACCATTACCTTTCACCGGCAGAATCAGTCGCAGCATAATGCGAATTATTAAAGCTATTCTGTTTTCATTCTTGTCGCTGCTATTCCTGTTTGCCGCAGCAATCCTTCGTTTTGCTTCCATTGGATTGGATTCTTCGGTATCGGAACGCACTTGTGCACAATTGACCAGTGCGTGGGGAATAACAATGCTCCGTTTGCTGAATATTTCCGTGACCACAGTCTTCAACGGAAAGAACACCCTTCGCAACGGCGTTCTGGTGGTTAGTAACCATCAAAGCTATCTAGACATTATTATTGCGGCTTCGGTACATCCGATGATCTTTGTCGCCAAGAATGAGGTGCGGTCGTGGATGTTGTTTGGATGGATGGCATCTTTGGGAGGTACGATTTTCATTGACCGCAATTCTGTGCGGAAGGGGTTTGCCGCAACTGCCGCAGTTTCACAATCACTGCAGCGCGGGGTATCAGTGCACATATTTCCGGAGGCAACATCAACCGATGGATCGCGCCTTCTTCCATTCAAACCGATGTTGTTCACCTCTGCACTGGAATCGCGGACACCGATCCTGCCGATGACAATACGATACCGGAACGTCGATGGTAACGATCTTTCATTCCTGAATCGTGACGTGGTGTGCTGGTACGGAACGATGGAATTCTTTCCCCATTTTATCCGGCTGATGCGATGTACGTCGGTATCTGCAGAGGTAATCGTTCACCCGGAATTGTCCGTCTCCCCAAATGATACACCACGATCCCTTGCAGAGAGGTCGTTTGCTGCTATTGCCTCTGCATAAGTGTTATTGCGCGCCCATATATTCCAGGATGACGCCCGCCTGTTGTGCATATTCCGTGATACGATTGTCGCGGTAAAACTCCTTGTAATAGATCTTCCGGATCCCGCAGTTTGCAATCAGTTTAAAACAGGTCAAACATGGGGATGCCGTCACGTAAATTTCCGATTCGTCGATTCGTACACCGTGCTTTGCCGCCTGAGCAACA
This sequence comes from Bacteroidota bacterium, assembly GCA_041665225.1. Taxonomy (GTDB): domain Bacteria; phylum Bacteroidota; class Ignavibacteria; order UBA10030; family UBA8401; genus UBA8401. The sequence goes on along the minus strand of JBAYJG010000021.1, from coordinate 11,591 downwards.
GCATTTGCTTCAGCGTGGACCGTTCGTACACAGTGATCGTTATCGATATCATGGCCAATGTCGTCGCAGTGCGGGGCGCCGCGAAGACTGCCGTTGTAGCCGGTGGAAAGGATGGTCTTATCGCGGACGATCACGGCACCGACATGTTTCCGGCTGCAGGTGCTGCGGGTAGCCACTTGTTCCGCAATGTTCATAAAATATTCGTTCCAATTGACACGATTGTCTCTCATCAGCGTACTCCATAAATGTGGTGCGACAATGTAAAAAAACAAACGACAGAATGCCATCCTGTCGTTTATTGGTTGTTCCACCACAACTGTCGGTTCACGAAATACTACTCCGTCAACGAATCATCCAGCTTATAGCCCACACCTTTAATGACGGAGATGACCTCCCGCTCATTTACTTTCCCCACCTTCTTGCGAATATTGCATATGTGTGTATCGATTGTCCTGGGGCGATCTAAAAAATCTACCCCCCAGGCAAAGCGGGAAATGGCGTCCCTCGATTGTATCTTTCCTTTTGCACTCATAATGAGATATAAAATATAAAACTCTTTTTTGGTCAGAACAATCTTCGATCCGTCCTTCATGACGAGGAAGCGCTCCGGATCAATAAGTATTTGTTTCAGGGATATCTGTTCCATTGTCTGCTCAGATGTTGTATCAACAATATCTTTCAATACTGTTAGGGTAACATGATATCTGTATTATGTATTTGTTAATATTTTCTACCGAGAGAGTGCGTGCGTCGTGGATACACAGGTAGAATGCCATGGAAACCGGTGATGTGAACATGACCTTCCGTTATGATATTCTTCCGGCGGGATTTTGTTTCGGATGGAATGGTAACACTTTCAGTTTCTATGTTTCCGTCACGCACAGTGATCATGTGAAATGCCTGCGGTGAATTCTTTGCCGGAATCATTGTTGCTCCTGCATTGATAAATTCGATGCCGTTTTTTGTGTAGGTTCCGTGCGTGTGGACATGTCCGTGCAGCACTTTGGTGACGTTTTCTTTCGAAAACAGCCGGAGCAGTCGTTTTTTCTTCCGGAGTTTCAGTGTCGTTGATTCAATGGCCTGCCACACCCTCTCCAGGGATGTTGCTTCACTGTGCAATTCAGAGATGGAGAAATGATGATGGATTGCGATCAATATTTTCTTTTTGTGCAGAATCCTGCTCTTCAGCAGTGTCCGCAAACAGTCGAATTGACCACTGGAAATCCTTCCATTCGAACCGATTGGATTTTTAAGAACATGCCATTCTGCCACAGAATTCAACCCTACGACGGCGATACCTCCAATAACTTTCAGGTACGGGAAAAGACTGTTGGTGGAAAAAAACTCCGCCGTTGAAAATGTCTCTTTGGTGTAGTGATAAAACAGTTCCAGCTTTTGCCGGTAATCAGTCGACCTGCACAATGAAGGAAAATTGAGAACATCTTCCGCAAAATGTGGACCTCCAAAAATATCATGATTCCCGGTGATCACCGAAACCTTACTGCTGTCGAGCAATGAATGTTCTATCAGGATCTCCCGGAAGTGACGAAACTCTTCTTCTTTTGCCTGATTGGTAATATCTCCTGTGATGATGATGTGATCTACTTCTCTCTCAACACAAAATGATAAAATCGATCGAAAACGCATGGATCGTTCAGGATAGAAGGCTGGGCTAAGGTGGAGATCGGAAAGATGTGCAATGGTAAACGGTGTTTTCATTGCCATAATAATACCCATCCAACATCATTATATCTTGACGAGGATATTACCATTTTGTTATAAATCCATCTTGGACAATGTTCTGCACAGATGTGGCAGGTGTTTCATCAGTAGAGAAAAAGTTTTTCTTGGTGTTTAAAAAACGGAAAGCCTCTTTCCGAGGCTTTCCGGTATTGCGTTGCTGCCGATTTATTTCATCAGCATCATTTTTTTTGTTTCAACAGTGTGTTGTCCTGTGAGGCTGTAAAAATAGATGCCGGAGGACAAGCGTGATGCATCGAACGAAACCGCATAGTTGCCGCCGGTTTGATATTCGTTCACCAGTGTCGCCACTTCCTGGCCGATCATATTGAACACTTTCAGCGTTACATTCCCGTTGACCGGTACGGCGTAACGGATGGTTGTTGATGGATTGAACGGATTCGGATAATTCTGTTCCAGCGCAAAGTGCTGTGGCACCGAACCACCGCGATTCTCTGCAACGGCCGTAACGGTCGGATCATAATCCTGCGGATGATAGTTGGTCCAGCCGAAATCCCATTGCTGGTCCCGTGCTGCTGCAGGATCGAAAGCTCCGCGATAGCTTACATGGGTGAAGAACGCATCAGTCAATTGTGCGCTGCTGTAGTCCGTACCAGCCGTTGCTGCTTCAGAAGAGACCGTCGGACGTGCATCGGGATTTGCTGCATTGAATGCATCAACCAAAGCAACCGCTGACGGCTGACGGGGGGTTGCGCTAAGGTTGTTCCAGCCGGAGGTGCCGAAGAATGTTGAGAACGTAAATCCGACTGCCGGTGCCACGGTTGATGTATGCAATACATTTGTGCGCGCTTGCAGGCTCACATTCCGGATCTGCAGTTTTTCCTGCAGTGCATAGGCTGCGGTTGAATCGTTGCGCAGCGAGAGTCCGAACGGATATCCTTCAATCACCGAATTATGGATGCTCAAGCGAGTATTCCGTCTGATGACGGCGCCATATTCAAATTTATTGCCGACCGGAAGCGCAACGGATGTATCGGATTGCGGTCCAACAAGCGTGACGTTCGAGAAGATAGCCGAGGTTAACGGCTCTGCCGTTGTCGGTGTGCCGTCGTTATCGGATTCGAATCCGTTCGATTGACCTGCTGCATCCCACAAGTTGGGATCGCGTTTACCGAACGCAAACTGGATCTTTCCTGAGTATCCGAAATCGGTGTCGAAGTCATCGTCAGTACCGTTCAGCGCAACCAGATACTTTGCATTCACCGTGCCGCCGAACCATTCGAACGAATCATCATTGGAATTGGTCACCTGCACATACTCAATTGTGGTTCCACGACCAACGCCACCCATGGTGAGACCGTTGATCTCGTTGTTCAACGAGATGACGATGCCGGGGTATTCGATCCGGACATAGCGAAGCACGCCGCTCGTATCATTAGAATTGTCTCCGCCGTATTCTCCGCCAATATCAATACCTTCAATTTTTGTGGTGACCGGCTTGTTGGTCGGCGCATTACCGAGAACAACGATGCCGCCCCAGTCGCCGCGATGCCGAGCTCCTGCCGATTTCGACGATGTGAAGATGATCGGATTGGATTTCGTTCCGTTGGCATAAATTTTTCCGCCGCGGCGGACAATCAGCGTGCCGTTCGTGGCACTGTCTCCCAGAACTACTGTGCCGGGCTGCACAGTGAGAACGGCGAGGGAATCGACATAATAAAATCCGGTTAGCACATACGCTGTGTCACTCGAAAGCGTCAACGCCTGACCGGCAGTAAGATGGAACGGAGTCTTCGCTGCAGCATTCAGACCAGAACCGATGACCTTGGTCGGACGGGTACCGGCGAATACCGCTGTTGCTGCAAGCAGCAACATGCTAAACAGGAAAAATTTCTTCATTGTGTTTCCTTTTGTTGGTTGATTGATAGTGAAATGAAACGCTGCTATTGACAGTTATTGTTTATGTACTGCAATGTATCGAACATGATTTACCATTACGTGACTGCTGTGTTATCATACTGTAAATAAAAAAGGGGAATCGGTCTTCGATTCCCCTTTTTTATTTACATGCAGTGTTATGTTACAATGCATAACTGAATTGCATCGAATAATTGACGCCGACGATATTCGTTCTGTACACATCCTTTCCTTGCGTGTACACAATTGGCTGATTGTTCAAATTCTTTGCAGCGAACTTCCATTCAAGTCCCTGCATCAGCATTCCCAGCGGCTGTGATACGGACAGATCGACCGTGCCGCGTTTTTGTTCGTACACATCGCCGTCCCCCGCCTTCACATCACCGATCGCATCAATGCGCGATCCGTATTCATTATAGAGAATGTTCACCGTTGTGCCGAGCGTCGGCTCGACGAGCGAAAGCGAAATATTGTACATGTACGGCGATTGTCCCTGCATCGGACGTTCTCCTTCGACGATCTGCTGCAGCACCGAATTACCTTTGTTCTCCCGAAACGGGATCGTAGAAATAATCCGTGTATAGTTCGCTACAACAGATGAGGAGATGAAATACTCACCGAGGAATGCGAGGTTCTTCCGTACTTCGAACTCCCATCCGTAATTCTTTCCTTTTTCCGCATTGATCCAGGTCCGCTCCATAAACGATGTGTAGGTTCTCGCTTCTTCAATGGGATTCGTCAGAGACTTATAGAAATAGCTTGCCGCAATCACGTCGCCGAACGACGGGAAGATCTCATACCGGAGATCGTAATTCCTGATGAGAGCGCGGGAAAGTTGTGCATTTCCCCGCACGTATTCCGATTTATCAAAATCGTAGAAATAAAAGGCAGACCGCTCCCGAAATTCAGGTCGATTTACTGTCTGGCTGTAAGCAATCCGGATATTCTGCTGTTCATTCAGCATATAGGTAATATTTGCAGAGGGCAAAATATCCGAATTGTAGAGATAGGAATTGATGGTCGATGAACCCAAGCGTCCCTGATCGGTCGAAATTTCCTGACGGGATTGTTCGACCCTCACGCCTCCCGTAAACCGGAATTGTTCACCGAACAGTGAGAACGGCATGTCGATCATACCGTAATAGGCAAAAAGATCCTGTCCGGCGGCGTAGGCCCCGCTGGAATTATCGAAGGATGTGAGAGAAAATTTTCCGGAACCGAAATTTTCCTGGCGATAAATGGAATCGACAGCGTAGGTCGTCAGATCGAAATATTGCGGTGCTAAACTGCCGCTGTTCACTTGGTAGAATTTCATGCCGAAATTTTTCGTCCGGCGTTCATTATACGCGCCGAATTTATATTTCATTCCACCGGAAGGAATGATGACATTTATTTTTTGGCCGGCGGTCTTTTCATAAATATTGCCCCAAGAGCGTTCTCCCGGCTTTGCGATCATCGGCTGATCGGAATACGGCGAAGCGGAATACACAAGTTCCTTTCTATCCGGCTGTTCGGTCCGCGCTTGGGAGAAATTGGCCATCCATTCGACCTTCGTGTCGAGCACTTCCGGCAGCCGGTGCTCGCCGGAGATCTGGCCGGAATACATTCCGCGCTGTTCCCATTCAGTCTGGTAGGACCGGATATTCTCATCATCATCCGCCTTGTAACCGCTCATCACATACACTTTGTCCTCTGCGGAGCGGTTGTAATTGTTTTTTATGCTCACCTTGTTGAATTCGCCCATTGTATAGCTGATATCGAAGATGGCTCCCCATAACACGGACATCTTATCCGAAAATCCGCTGACATTACGCCGCAACTGTCCTCCTCCAAACTCCTTAATGCCGATGCCGGAATGCTGAAAATTATTCCGGTACGTTAATGCTGCAATGATGCCGATCTGGTCTTCTTCAAGATCGATCCTGTCTCCCAGTGAGATGCTGAATGATTGCGCCATAGGGCCTTTTTTGCGCTGCGATGCCCAAGAATTGGGAAGTATACCACCGAGTTGAGTAATGGGAGTGTTTACCGAAGGAAAGGAACGCGTTCCATTATCACTTCCCAGCCAATCAGACGCACTTCCTTGAGAGCGTTGAAAATCTTTGAAGGTGGTGATGGAATTTGCTGTACCACCCGTCATTATCTTGATGGAAAGATGTTCCGGTATGTCCAGCGTGTTGATCTGCACCAATCCGCCGGTAAAATCTCCTGGCAGGTCCGGTGATGCTGTTTTAGCAACACGGATATTATCCAGCAGGTTGGACGGCAGCATGTCGAATGAAAAACTTTTCTTGTCAACGCTCGTGCTTGGAACCGAAGCGCCGTTCAATGTCGTCTGATTGTACCGGTCCGTGACGCCGCGAACAAAGACAAATTTATTATCCACCAGCGAAATGCCGGTAACCCGTTTCAGTGCGTCGCCGCTCGTCGCATCCGGCGCTTTCTTCATCTGTTCGGAACTGATTCCATCGCCGATGCTCGATGCTTTTTTCCTTTCCGCCAGCACCGCACCTTCGCCCGATGCAATAACATTTGCACTAATCACCACTTCCTGCTGTTGAATTCCCTGATCCTGACTTAGGCTCACATTCAATGACAAGATCTCGTTGGAACGGATCACGACATCGGACACTATTTTTGTTTCATATCCCAGAAATGCGATGCGAACCGCATAGATGCCTGCAGGAATATTCTGTATGCGGAATGCACCGTCGATATCGGTTGCCGCACCGATTTTTGTATCAACAAGCAGAATGTTGGCGCCGATAATATCCTCGCCGGATGATTGATCGACCACTTTTCCGGAAAGCGTTCCTCCCTGCTGGCTCTGGCGCTGCCGTATCTTTTCCAAACTGCTTTGTTCCTGAGAAAAGGCGTTGATAGAAAGAAGAAGAAAAACGAACAGTGTCGATGTCCGTGTGTATATCATTGTGAATTTTCCTTAAGAGTTTTGATTTTTGAACTGCACAAAATTCCGAATTTGATGTTACGTATATGTTACTGAGACGTTACGGTTTATGAAACATACCGTAACAGTATCTTGACAATTCCTCAACATTGACAAGGAGTCGTTTGAACGCGGGAAACTGTCAATGCATCTGCACCTTGAAATTTTGAGAGATTTGTTCTTCCCTCTATCAGTTTTTCATAAAATTATTTACCTTCTACTATTCATCACGGGAGCAGTATGAACATCGGCATCATCGGTGCAGGACATATCGGCGCAACGCTGGGAAGGATCTGGGCATCCAAAGGACACACCATCACCTACGGCGTACGGAATCCTCTTTCGTCAAAGATGCAGGGTATCTTGCACGAAACGGATCATATGGCAACCGCAACGATGATTAAAGAAGCGGTGATGCGATCCGACATCGTAGTGCTCGCGACACCGTGGGAAGCGGTCGGCGAAGTGGCATTCCAAATTGTCGACATCAAAGGGAAGATCCTGATCGATTGCACCAATCCAATCCGCACAAATCCGGAATGGCCGCTGGCGCAGGGAATGTCTGCCGCTGAAGAGATTGCGAAACGGCTTCCCGGATTCACCGTGGTGAAGGCGTTCAACACGCTTGGAGCGGCAAATCTATCAGATGTGACGTTCGGAGCTGTGCATGCCGATGCGTTTATCTGCGGAGACGATGCGGAAGCAAAAAAAGCTGTGACGCTGCTTGCGAAAGATATCGGATTTGATGCGGTGGATGCGGGCGGATTGCGGAGCGCAGAGATGCTCGAATCGCTTGCCAAACTCTGGATCACACTCGCGCATCAACAGGGAATCGGCCCGAAGATTGCATTCAAACTCCTGCACAAATGATGAATGAACAGTTCTTCCGGCGTCTCTTCTTTTTTGCCGCACTTTACAATATCGCTGCCGGAGCGGTTACGATTTTCTTCCCGCAATTGTTTTTTCAACTGCTCAGCCTGCCGGAAATCAATCATCCCTTTGTGATGAGCGGACTGGGAATGTTCGTAGGAGTGTACGGGTACGGATTCTATCTTGTCTCCATCGATCCCATCCGAAACCATCAATTTGCCTTGCTTGGACTTGTGGGAAAATCCTTCGGCGTTATCGGCTGGTGGTACAGTACGGCTGCAGGGTTCATCCCATTATCCGCAGGATGGACCAATCTGTTCAACGATATCATCTGGATTCCCTTCTTTATTGCGTTCCTCCGGTGGAGAACGAAAATTAAGGGATAACATTCCCTTGTGATTTTTCCGATAAACTTCTACCTTATCCTTGTTGACCCGCTGAACCCTTTTCTCGTTTCTATCAGAAAGGAACACCGCCATGATTCTCGACCATCTTTCACGAGCAGAAAAATATTTCACCGTTCACCCAAGTTTCAAGCATGCTTTCGATTATCTGCAGCGCACCGATCTCCGGAAACTCTCTGAAGGACGCCATGACATCCAGGGTGACGACCTGTATGTGATCATCGCGGACGATCACACCGGAAAGGAACGGAGGAAACTGGAAACACACCGAAAGTACATCGACATCCAGATAGCCATTGATGGGGCGTTTCCGTTAGAATGGCACGATGTCGATTCTTGCAGGAATATTGCTGCGGAGTATAATGCGGATAAGGATGTGAAATTTTTCAATGACCCGCCGCTATTTACGGTACAGATCGTGTCGGATATGTTTGCCGTATTGTTTCCGGAAGATGCTCATGCACCGCAGCCTCCGGTCTCCGTCACCAAAAAGGCTATAGTGAAAGTGGCCGTGTGATCCATGGAACTTTTGCTGCAAAAGTCTCTGCTGCGTCCCTGGCGGACAGGTGATGAACCATCCCTGGAAAAACACGCCAACAACCGCAGAGTGTGGGTCAATGTTCGCGATCATTTTCCCCATCCCTACACCCACGGCGATGCGTTGCGGTGGGTAGAACATGCATCCGAACATCTTTCCGGAACAGTGTTTGCTATCGTCGTGGAGGGTAACGCAGTTGGCAGCATCGGTCTCGTATCGAAGGAGGATGTCTACCGGAAGTCCATGGAGATCGGATATTGGATCGGCGAGGAGTATTGGGGACGCGGGATTGTGTCCGAAGCAGTCGGTGCAGTTTCAGAGTATGCCTTCCGCCAGTTCGACATCATCCGCTTGTACGCCGATGTGTTCGCGTGGAATGCAGCATCAGCACGCGTGCTGATCAAAAACGGATATCAGTTTGAAGCACGGCTAAAGAACGCAGTGATCAAGGATGGAATGATCACCGATGTGATGATCTATGCAAAGCTAAAATAAACATCTGCCTATTTGCCACTAACACAAAGACCTATGAAGCCCTGGAAGACCATTTCCCGCACTACAATTCTCGATCACAGCAAATGGTTGAAAGTAGAAGATCACACCATCGAACTTCCCAACGGCACCATTCTGGAAAAGTGGTGCTGGCTCGTCTCACCGGACTACGTGAATGTTGTCGTGCAGGACGAAGATGAGAACTTCATCTGTTTTCGTCAGACGAAATACGCGGCGAACGGCATTACACTCGCTCCGGTCGGCGGTTATCTGGAACCAAACGAAAATGCATTGACATGCGCACGCCGCGAACTGCGCGAAGAGTTGGGATATGAAGCAAAAGAGTGGATCCCGCTCGGCAATTTCCCTTGCGACGGCAACCATGGCAACGGTACAGCGCATCTCTATTTGGCGAAAGGTGCACACCTGGTCGGTGAAATTATTGCAGATGACCTGGAAGAACAGCAGGTGGTGGTGATGACCCGTCAGGAGATGATGCAATCACTGTTGCACGGCGAATTCAAAGTACTGTCGTGGTCCACCGCTGTTGCATTGGCATTATTCCATGTGTAAAGGAAATCGTCCGTGAAGCTGTTCATCCTGTATATCACACTACTCCTCAGTGCTGCACTGCTCAATGCCCAAACGTTTGACGCTATCCTTCGGCAGGTGGAACGCTTGCCGGAAGCGAGTCGCGCACCTGTATTGGACGAGTATTTTCGTTCAAAAGGATTCTTCCCCATTGTTGAAAATGATACCGTGCTCCATTTTGTTCATTACGGCACTGCACACAATGTACTCGTCAACGGAAATCTGCAGCATTGGGATACACCGGTTCAAATGGAACGCATTCCCTGCGGAGCATACTCCCTTTTTTACAAGACATTTACCGTACCGTCGAATGCGCGGCTGGATTATAAGTTGATCATCGACGGCGTCTCGTCGATCGACCCTTTGAATCCATACACCACACCCAGCGGATACGGTCCACATTCGGAAGTACGGATGCCAAGGTTTGTCTCATCGCCGTACCTCATCTACCGGGCGGATATCCGGCATGGAACATTGGATACGCTGCACACTTACGGCAACGTTCTCCCTGCCTTGCGGCGGTATCTCCCCTTCACCCGTCCCGTCATTGTCTACACACCCGCTGGATACGATACGGCGGCCAATCTTCCTTCGGTGTACGTGCAGGATGGATTTGAAGCAATCGATTTCGCCATGGTCCCAAAGATTCTCGACAATCTCATCGCTGAAGGACGTATACCTCCGGTCGTTGCCGTGTTCATCCCGCCAGCAGCCAGGTATGAGGAGTATCTCGGCAGCCAGCGGGAACAGTATGTGCGGCAGCTGGCGGATGATCTTGTACCATTGATCGACAGGAATTACAAGACCAGCCGCGCGCCGGAAAAACGCGCCGTCATGGGAATCTCTGCCGGTGCAACAATTTCCATTGCCGCTGTATTGCGCAGGCCGGAGGTGTTTCGCAATGCGGCGGGACAATCCACCACCATCACGCCGTGGCTGATGGATTTGACGCGGGAACGGTTCGGTTCAGATACGGCGATGCCGCCGTTGAAGATCTATTTTGACTGCGGTCGGTACGACATCATGGATGTGAGTACCGTCTTTGGCACGACGGATTTTTTGACACTCAATTCCATGTACAGCAATCTCCTTTCATCTTACCGTGTTCCACATTATTTCAAAGTGGTGAATGACGGACACGAGTGGGCCAGCTGGCGTGAACGCATGCCGGAAGTGTTCACGTATTTTTTTGGGATCTATCGATGACGCCTCTCTCTGAACGGAAGCAGAGTCTTCTCTCTGCGCAGAAAAAAGCGGAAACTTTATTCCGCGAGATCGAGAATCGCAGATTGATCGTGCCGGCAAAATCCGAGAAGACGCTTAATGATGAAGTATATGAACTCGCATTCGAAATGTACGGCATCCGCAAATACTGGCACAAGAGAATTGTCCGTGCCGGGAAAAATACACTTCTTCCCTATAAAGAAAATCCACCTGATCTGATCATCCAGCCGGATGATATTCTGTTTTTTGATTTCGGTCCTGTCTTTGAAGATTGGGAAGCGGATTTTGGCAGAACATATGTGCTTGGAAACGATCTCCAGAAGAAAAAACTTCGGGGCGATATCGAATCCGCATGGCATGAGGGAAAGAAGTATTACGATGCGGCGGATGAATCGCTCACCGGAGCGCAGTTCTATCATTACATTTCATCGCTTGCTCCGAAGTTCGGCTGGGAGTTCGGCAATATCCATTGCGGTCATCTGATCGGGAATTTTCCGCACGAGCGCATCCTGGGCGATGAGGTTCATAATTATCTCCATCCCGACAACCATATCAAATTGAGCGAAAAAGATATTGAGGGAAAGCCCCGCGATTGGATCCTGGAGATCCACTTCATCAACAAGGAGCGGACATTCGGCGGATTCTTTGAACAACTGTTGAGCATCTAGAAATAGTTCGGCACTATTTCGAAAGAGCCTTCTATTAAGATGAATCGGTCTTGATAGTTATTCTTCTCCTTATCAAAATTCAAAAACTCATCACATTATTTTCCTTCAAATAAGAAATCCCGGTCGCCGAATCGTACAATGTCCCAATAAACGGAAACTATTTTTCGGCACGTTGTGTGAACTACACCCAGAGTAGTCCACCCATCACCCGCTGCAAAGGGATAATATATTTCTGAACT
>JBAYJG010000020.1:0-20418 GCA_041665225.1 Bacteroidota bacterium | reverse complement strand
GTGGCGATGATCGCAGACAGAAATATCGACAACGAAAAGTTGATGAAACATATCAAAGCCCCCGATTTCCCGACCGGCGGTATTATCTATGGATATGACGGCGTAAAAGAAGCATACAAAACGGGCCGCGGAAAGATCACACTGCGCGCAAAAGCGGCGATCGAAACGGCAAAGAACGACCGACAGAGCATTATCATTTCCGAGATTCCGTATCAGGTGAACAAAGCATCGCTGATCGAGAAAATTGCCGAACTGGTACGCGACAAAAAGATTGACGATATCTCCAGCGTGAACGACGAATCCGACCGCGACGGTATGCGCATTGTAGTCGACCTGAAACGCGATGCGAACGCGAGCGTGGTGCTGAACAATCTCTATAAGCATACGCAAATGCAGACAACATTCGGCATTATCATGCTCGCACTCGTGGACGGCCGACCGCAGGTGCTGCAGTTGAAGGATATGCTCCACCACTTTATCGAACATCGGAACGAAGTGGTAGTGCGTCGCACGAAGTTCGATCTCGATGCTGCGGAAAAACGTGCGCACATCCTGGAAGGATATATCATCGCGCTTGACAACATCGACGCGATCATCAAGCTGATCAAAGCATCGAAAGATACCGAAGCGGCGAAACAGGGCTTGATGAAGAAGTTCAAGCTCTCCGAGATCCAGGCGCAGGCGATTCTCGACATGCGCCTGCAGCGCCTGACAGGACTGGAGCGGAAGAAGATCAAGATGAATATCGGGAAGTGATTAAACTCATCAACAAGTTGAAATCAATCCTTGGAAGCAAGCAACTGCAGCTGCAGATTATCAAAGAAGAACTCCTGGCGATCAAGGAGAAGTTCGGCGATCCGCGCCGCACGGAGATCGTCATGAAACAGACCGAGTTCAAGATCGAGGATATGATCGCCGAAGAAGAAGTGGTGATCACCATTTCGCACGGCGGATACATTAAACGGTTCCCAGTCAGCGGGTACCGCCGACAATCCCGCGGAGGCAAAGGAGTAACCGGTGCCGCATCACGTGAGGACGATTTTGTCGAACATATGTTTATTGCCAGCACGCATAATTATATCCTCTTCTTTACAGACAAGGGAAAGTGCTACTGGCTGAAGGTGTTTGAAGTGCCTGAAGGCGGACGAACGTCCAAAGGAAAAGCGATTACGAACCTGATAGCAAAAGAAGCGGAAGAGAATATCACAGCCTTCCTCGGTGTGAAAGAGTTCACCGAAAATCAGTATGTCTTCATGGTTACCGAAGAGGGGCAGATGAAGAAAACGTCCCTGATGGAATTCAGCAACCCGCGCAAGAATGGCATCGGCGCTATCTCGCTCGACAAGCACGACTTGCTGCGCGACGTGAAACTAACCGACGGTACGCACGAGCTCGTTATCGGCACGCACGAAGGTATAGCAATCCGATTCCCGGAAAGCGAAGTGCGCGCTATGGGCCGCAGCGCATCCGGGGTTCGAGCAATTAAACTGTCGAACGGGGATAAAGTGATTGGTGCAGTTTCGCTGAAGCGGACAAAAACGACAATCCTTGTCGCCACCGAACACGGATTCGGCAAACGCTCCGATCTCGGCGATTACCGCGTTAGCCACCGCGGAGGGAAAGGAATTGCGACACTGAAAGCGAACGAGAAAACCGGCAAGATGATTGCCATTAAAGAAGTGCAGAATACCGACGATATTGTCGTCGTCTCATCCAGCGGCATGATCATCCGTCAGCGTGCGGAAGATATCCGCGTGTCCGGTCGCAACACGTCCGGCGTGCGGCTGATCCGCCTGGGCGATAAGGATGCGGTCACCGCGATTGCAATTGTTACATCGGAAGATGAGGAAGAAAAACAGTTGGAAGCAGCCGATAAGACCCGGAATGGTTCATCTGTTGTTAAGGAAACGGGCGGAGAAACATCCGAACAAAACGACCTGTTTGGTGGTAAAAAAAAAGCCCTGAAGACTCCGAAGAATGATTCGCCAGGTAAAGAAAAATTAATTGGCATGAAACAGAAAAAATCCGTACCAAAGAAGGAAGAAAAGGCACCACAGCAGAAAAAACCAGTGAAGCCAACCGCTCCGGCAAAAGCGAAACCAGCGCCGAAGCAGAAAGCGAAACAGCAGCCAAAGAAAAAGGGGAAGAAATAATTTTTTTCAATCATTTTTAGGAGAAGCACTATGAAAAAGAGTCTCATTCTTATCAGCTCCGTCGTGTCGTTCATCGTCGTCGGCTGTTCTTCGCTGCAGCTGCAGCCCGCCGATTTTTCATGGGCAGCAGAAGAGATCGTCGAAGTCGGTAACAAAGGAATGGTCGACGCAAAACGATACAGCGTTGCATTTAATATCACGGCTCTTCTCGCCAAAGAATTCGCCGCCGATACGATGGCAGCAAAGAACACGAAAGAAATCCGCCTGATCCGCGACAAAGCAGGATTCTATTATCTGACCGGAAAGAAATTTAAGAGTGTATATGTGCTTGCGCAGAGCGACGGTGCGCTTGCCGTCAGCAATGCCGTGGTGATTTCGGCCGAAAAAGGAATGGATGATCCAAAGTTCGATCAAAAGGATTCCTATATTGAACTGTGGAGCGGCAAAGATAAATATCAGGTGACCAAAGGCGGAGCGCAACTATTAGGAGCAAAAAAATGAAAAACTGGATCATTCTCCTCGCGAGTGCAGTATTGTTCATCGGCGGGATGAATGCTCAGGAGCGCACCCAGTCCGATATTAAGCGGGACTTCGAAACACGCTTCGTTCTTCTTACGAAAAACTTGAACAGCGCCGACAATGAAGAAACACTCACAAAACTCTTGAGCGACGTTGCGGCATTCGAAACGGAATTCAAACCGCACCGCGAGTTCCTGAACAAAGCGGTCTTTCCGGATGGTTACGATGGTTTGATCGATCGGCTGATGAAATCGAAAGAGCTTGCGGAAAAGAAAATTCGTGCCTCACAGCTGGAAAAAGAGATCGCATCGCTGACGGACCAGGTGCAGTCGCTGAAGGAAGAGAATGCATCGCTCCGTTCTCAGCTGACCAAAGCCCAGGCGGAACTGGCCTTATTGAAAAAGACCATCGCCATGTTGCAGGACGAAATCCAGAAGCGGGATGAAGCGGTATTCGCCCTGGTGGACAGTTTGTTTATTAAATACGATACCGATCAGATTTCCGGTACGGACATGAAGAAACTCTCCGTGCTAGAGAAGAAGAATGTTGTTGCCAGCATCAAACGCTCTGTAAACGACAACATCCTGTTTCTCTCATCCGCATCATTCTCTCCACAGCAGATTCCACAGTTGTTGAATGAACAACGGAGATTCGAATCATCATGGAAGGGCGTCGGCGAGAAACTTTCCAAAGCGTACGTCCCTTCGTCGCTGCAGGGAAAAGAAGTGTCGGAGATCAGCGGATTGATCGCAAACTGGCGGACCCTGACCGACGGTGTGTTCTGGAAGGGTGTCAACGAAGTATTTGCGGTCGAAAAGCTTCCGATTACACCGTTCAACAACGGCGATGAGATGTACGCAAACATTCTGAAATTCATTGATGCGGAAATGCAGAACACCGCAAACCGCGGGTTGAATGAACAAACGGCGGTTTTTGAATCGTTCGCTTACAAGACCTGGGGCAGCAAGTTGAAACCATCTTGGATTCCAGTAATGATCCGCCACGGCCTATTTACCGAAGAACAGATGACGGAGATCGATGCAAAAACTAAGGCATGGTCGGCAAGCTTAAAACCAATCGAAGACAGCACGCTGTCATATCTGCTGATCGGTGCGCTACTGGTAGCAATTTTGGCGGGGATCTATCTCGGGACGAGGAAGCGTTCCGCGTAAACTATTTATACAATCAAGTCGATGTGGGACTCTTTCATAGCGTCCTACATCTTTTATCATACATCCTGAGGAGGAGTAGATGAAACAACATATAATCGTGCTGATGACCGTGATACTCTTCACGTTCTCCGCGGCGCAAGAGCGGTCCAACTCTGAAGTAAAGCGGGACTTTGAAAAAGAATATAAAGCATTGTTGAAATCAATAAACGATGCCGGCACCCCCGAAGAGATCGCCGCTGTCGGCGAAAAAGTGACCGCGCTCGAAACAAACTATCAAACCTACCGCGAGTTCCTGAACAAAGCGCTCTTTCCCGATAATTTTGACGAGAGCATCCAGAAATTGAAAGCGCAATTTGTTTATTCTGAACAGAAGATCAAAGCGATAGGTGAAAGCGCTGCCCGCATTGCGGAACTGGAGCAGCAGGTTGCAACACTCACCGAAGAGGTCAACAAGCTTTCAGGTGAGAATGCGTCGTTGCTTGCACAATTGAAGGAAGCAAAAGCAGAACGCGATTCGCTGCAAAAAGTGGTTTCAACACTTCGTACGAACATCGCAAAGAGGGATAAAGCGATCTTCGCTTTAGTGGACAGCCTGTTTATGCAGTACGATAAGAACATCCAGCCAACCGGCGACGTCCAGAAGAGCCAACAGGCAAAACTGGAACGGAGTAACGTTCTTTCGAACATCAAACGGGCGGCTGCGGATAACATTGAGTTCCTTTCCTCCACATTATTGTCCGGCACCGATGTCGCGAAACTCTACGGCGAACAGCGCAAATTTGAATCGAACTGGAATGGCGTAAAGAAACTCATCGGCGACGCATATCTCTCCAACAAAGAAAAGTCCCGCGAAATACCGGTGATCGATACGATGATTGCCGAATGGCGGACAAAAGTTGATGAATCGTTCTGGAAGGCGCTGAACAACCTCTTCTCGGCCGCGAAGCTTTCTGTCGCTCCGATTATGACCGCGGGTGAAATACACAACAATCTGACACGCTTTATCGACGACGAGATCAACAATGTCGGCGTGAAGAGCGAAACGGATCCGTACGATACATATCAAGCGTTTGAAAAAATTTGGTCTGAGGAATTGAAACCGGTGTGGGTGCCGGTGATGAAAGATAACAATATGATCACCGATGCCAACGTTGCGGATCTTGACACCAAAGTGCAACTCTGGTATTCCAAAGTGAAACCGTCCAACTGGCTGCTGTATAGTTTAATCGGCATTATCGTTCTTGCGGTTGCGTATATTCTCTACGGCAGAATGAAACCGAAAAAGGCAACAGCATAATTACACCGAACATGTAGGACACCTTTACGGTGTTCTACATGTTATAGTAATCAAACAACACTATGCACACACACGAAGTAAAAAACGGACCCGAAATTGGAAAAACGTATACTTGCGTATTGAACAATACCCCACTGTATGAGGCGACCATTGAAAAAGCGCAGGGGTGCTGGGCGACAGTAAAAGTAGTGAAACCACTTCCGGGAAAGTATGAAAAGCAGTATTCGCCCGGACAGGAGTTCGATATCAAGGCCCAGTTCTATGACTTTGTAGAACGGTAGCAGTGAAAAAACACCTTAAAATCCCGAAAAATTAGCAATTTTTCGGGATTTTTTATTTTAAAATAAAGTACTTGATTTTTTGATATTGATATGATATCATTGCAATATCAAACTCAGAAAGGAGTATGTTATGCAAACAATTGTTGAAAAAAGTGGAAAAAAATTAAATGGCTATCTGATGTTATTCTTCGCTATTGCGCTGACGATTTTTAATTTCTACTGGCTTGTGGAAATGATTCGGTATGAAGAACCGGGGATGCTGATCGTCTTCATCCCACTGGTGATTGTCAATGCGATAAGTTTTGGCGGGTTCTTTACTGTCCAGCCGAACGAGGCGAGGGTGCTTGTGCTGTTCGGCAATTATACGGGATCGATCCGTGAATCCGGATTCTTTTTCACCAATCCCTTTGCAACCAAAAAGCATGTCTCCCTGCGCATTCACAATTTCAACAGTGAACGGATTAAAGTGAACGATCTGGAAGGTAATCCGATCGAGATAGGTGCCGTGGTCGTATACCGCGTTATCGATTCCGCCCGCGCATTGTTTGATGTAGAAAACTATGAACAGTTTGTGGCGATCCAAAGTGAAACAGCGATTCGCGCACTCGCATCCGAATTTTCATACGACTCGCACGATGAAAATAAAGCATCGCTTCGCGGAAATCCGCAGGAAATTGCGGAGGCACTGACAAAACAAGTACAGACCCGCCTTCAGGTGGCCGGAGTCGAAATCATCGAAGCGCGTATCAGTCATCTTGCGTATGCACAGGAAATTGCACAAACAATGCTTCGCCGTCAGCAAGCACAGGCAATCATTGCGGCAAGAAAGAAAATCGTCGAAGGTGCCGTTGGCATGGTTCAGGACGCCCTGAGACTATTATCGGAACAAAAGATCGTGAAGCTGGACGAAGACAAGAAAGCAACAATGGTGAACAATCTAATGGTTGCCCTTGTTTCGGATAAAGATATGCAGCCGGTGATCAATACCGGAACGCTGTATCAATAAATCAATGCAGTTGTAGGACACCTTGAAGGTGTCCTACAACTAACAACACCATGAAAACTCTTTCGTCATATCAAAATCAACAATTGCAGATCGTCCAGCCCTCTATCTGGAAACGCGTCTACCAGCTGCGAACCACAGAGGAAGTCCTTCTCACCATGACATATCCAAAACTTTTCAGCGCGACGGCTCTTGTGGAGGGTTTTGGAGAAGTGTGGGAATTTCAAAAGCCGAGCATCTGGAGGTCGAACCTGGAAATCAAAAAACAGTTGAACCAGCTGCCATTCGCAAAGTTTATTGTTGAGAAATGGGGCAGAGGGGGGACGTTTGAGCTTCCGAACGGCGACCGGATCGAGTATGTCTTTGGCATATGGAAAGGGAAGAATGAACTATATTCACAGCAAAAGGTAAAACTCGTTTCATTCAACCGGGTGTCGCTGTGGAAATCTGTTCAGAACGTTGTTGTGGAGCACGAGTCTGAACTTCTCGAAAAGAATCCGTGGATCATTATGGTTGTGTATTATCAAATGCTGGAGCGGCGTCAGCACGCCGCGGCAACGGCATGAAGGAGAGAGTAGATTGAGCGAAAAGAAAAAATTTCTGCTGAGACTGGACGAAGAGGTGTACGCCGCCCTGGAAAAATGGGCGGCGGACGAACTGCGCAGCGTCAACGCACAGATCGAATTTCTGCTGAAGGATTCCGTCCGAAAAGCGGGACGGGAAAAGCGATCCGATAGTTCCGATTCCACTGAAAAAACAGTTTGAACATCGCTTTTTCGGTTTCCGCACTGGCACCGCGCGCTTCCTTGATTTTACCCCCTCAATTTTTCATATTAACATCATATTGTTACCGCAAATGAATGACTGAATTCTCACACGAACCTACGTTGTTGACGCGAACCGCCGAATTGTTTTCTCGGCCGGGCAGAGCCATTCTTACCTTTTTTGAACATCTCGGCCGATATATGGGAACGATCGGCTGGATGCTCTATAATTTCCGCAACGCGAAAGAATATTCCGGCAACATTCTGCAGCAGATGGTGATGATCGGGAACAATTCCATTCCCATTGTACTGTTTGTCTCCATGTTTGTCGGAATGGTCACCGCCGTACAATCTTCCTATCAATTGTATGAATGGATTCCAAGGTCGGTTGTCGGCGCGCTTGTCACGAAATCCGTGCTGCTGGAGTTAACGCCCCTTTTGACCGCGCTTGTTCTTGCGGGAAAAGTCGGAGCAACAATCACGGCAGAGCTCGGAACAATGCGTGTGACGGAGCAGATTGATGCTCTTGAAGCATTGGCGTTCGATCCGGTTTCTTTTTTGATCACTCCGCGTGTTTTGGCTGGAATCCTCATGTTTCCCATTTTAGTGATCTTCGGTGATTTAGTCGCGATTCTGGGGGGAATGTTTGGCGCAGCGACAATCGCGGGGATTCCGGTGGAATCGTTTATCGATGGAATGAAAGGCTCCTTTGAATCTCAGGATGCTTTTTTTGGTATCATCAAAGCGACCGTCTTCGGATTTATCATTACCTCTGTCTCCTGCTACCAGGGATTTCAAGTACAGGGTGGTTCCGAGGGTGTCGGGAAAGCGACAATGAACACCGTTGTCCTGACGTGCCTTTCTGTTGTGGTAATGGATTTTATCCTCGCATCGGTGCTGTTATAAGATGATACAACTGACAAACATCTGGAAAAAATTCGGCGAAAAGCAGGTCCATAATGGACTGAATCTTGAAGTGCGCGATCATGAAACACTGGTGATTATCGGACGAAGCGGCGGAGGAAAAAGCGTCTTGCTGAAGATGATCATCGGACTGATCAAACCGGACAATGGATCGATCGTTGTCGACGGCAAGGAAGTAACGATGCTCACCTACCGGCAACTGCAGCGGCTGCGGTTTAAATTCGGCTTTCTGTTCCAGGGGGCGGCGCTGTTCGATTCCATGACAGTCGGCCAGAACATCGAGCTGGCGCTGCGGCGGCACAGCGATTTTAAGGACGCAGACATTGCCGAACGTGTTTCGTATGCGCTTGAGCTGGTGAAACTGGAGAAGAATGTGGAACGCTTGATGCCGTCAAGCATTTCCGGCGGAATGAAGAAACGGGTGGGGTTGGCGCGCGCAATCGCACTCACACCAAAGTATATGCTGTATGATGAGCCGACAACCGGACTTGATGTAGAAACTGCGGACGGGATCAATCTGCTCATCAACGAAATGAAGACAACGCTTGGCGTGACTTCCATTGTTGTAACGCACGATATCCACAGTGCATTTGTTGTCGGAGACCGGTTTGCGATTTTTGAGAACGGCCAGTTCATTATGACCGGAACAAAAGATGATATTCGAAACAGTCCAGATCCCGAAGTACGAAAATATATCGAAAGCGATATTCAAACATAAATGTATAATTTTCAGTTGCACCCCAGCATCGCTGCGCAAATGCAGGATGCAACGACCAGCATCAGTTTTGTTCTACAGGTGAATTATGAATCTCTCCAATGAAGCAAAGATCGGCATTGCGGTATTTCTCGCCACCATCGTATTGGTGGGTGGGATCATTTTCATGAAAGGAATGGATTTCCGTTCCAAAGAGTACCGCATCACTCTGTTCTACAGCAACGTGAACGGACTGACCGAGGGTAGTCCGATCACAATCGCGGGATTGAACATCGGCAAAGTACAGGATATGCGTCTTGCGGGAAATGTGATTGCGGTTGGGATTGCGGTGGATAACAAGGTGAACATTTCGAAGGACTCCAAAGCATTCATCAAATCCTCCAGCATCATGGGGGGCAAACAGATCGCCCTGGTGCCGGGTATTTCGCCGGAGATCCTAAAAGATGGCGACACGCTGACTGGTGCGTACGAAGCGGATCTGACAGAACTCACTTCCACACTTTCCCCTATTTCCAGCAACGTGCTTGGGATTCTCGAACGCGTCAACACCACATTTGACGAACCAACTCGACGAAACATTCAAGCCATTCTTCTGGAACTGAACTTCGCGGCGCGGGAGCTGCGTCAAGTAGTCCAGCAGCAGGGTGGTCACCTGGATTATGCGGTGGGAAATTTTTCAACCTTTTCCGATGATATGAGCCGGTTCGCGAAGCGCCTGGATACGATTGCCGTTTCACAGAAAGGAAACATAGACGACGGCATTTCGAGCATTCGTGTCACGGCAAAGACAATGGAAGAAGCTTCCGGGAAATTCAGGGATGCCAGCACTTCCATCGATAATGTGTTCAAGAAACTGGATCGCGGGGACGGAACGCTGGGGAAATTGATGCGCGACGACCGATTGTATGTCCATCTCGATTCGTTGATCATGAACATCAATGAATTGGTGAAAGATCTTAAAACCAATCCAAAACGGTATGTCAATGTGAGTGTATTTTAAATTTTCGTCCGGTAAGTTGTCAGCGACAACAGTTTACACTATTTAAAACACAAAGTGCGGAATCTCTTCCGCACTTTGTGTTTTAAAAGTATTGATGCAAGATCAATGATGATGTCCGCCATCGCCGTGTACATGGCCGTGGCTTAATTCGTCGTCGGTTGCCTCACGAACGCTGACGATTTTCACGTCGAAGTTCAGCGTTTGTCCTGCCAACGGATGATTGCCATCTACCGTTACCGTATCGTTCTCGATCTTTGTCACCGTTACGATCCGCTGTCCTTCGGGACCGGAAGCGGTGAACTGCATTCCCACTGCAAGATCTGCTACACCCGTGAACTGGTCCCGCGGGACGTTTACAATCTGTGCTGCATCAAATTCCCCGTATCCGTCTGCCGGTGCAACCGTGACTTTTAAAGCGTCATTTGCAGATTTTCCCTCAAGTTGTGCTTCCAAACCGGGGATGAGATTCCCGTTTCCGTGAAGATACGCAAGCGGTTCGCGCCCGTCCGATGAATCGAGGATATTTCCGCCGTCATCACGCAGTGTATATTCGATTGACACAACTTTGTCTTTTGCTATTTTCATGTATGGCCCATGTTTAGTATGAAGTATTTGGTTATTTGTACAATTTCAAATTTTTCTCATTCTCTTTCGAAGCGGGTGTTATGCTCACAGCAGCACCGCCGCTCGCAGCAAGTTTTACTTTTAACACAGTCTTACTATTGACGATGTACTTGTTGATAACATACACCATCGGATTTTTCAGATAATCAGCATCGGGAGCATCGGCGTACACGGTTGCGACATATTTCTGTTTCGGATCAAGAAAACTCAGCGAGGCAGTAGCCGTGCGGGTATTTTCATCCGTAATCGTGCCAAGATACCATTCATTCTTCCCCTTTGCTTTCCGTGCGATTGTCACATAATCACCCGGTTCGGCTTCGAGTATTTTTGTATCGTCCCAATCTACCGCAACATCTTTGATGAATTGGAATGCATCGGGTTTTGCTTCGTAATTTTCCGGCAGATCGGCAGCCATTTGCAGCGGGGAATACATCGTGACATACAGCGCCAGCTGTTTTGCCAGCGTGGATTGCATGTGCGTGGCCCGTTCGGGAAGATAGAGACTGAGATTCATTTGGAAAATACCAGGTGTATAATCCATCGGTCCGCCCATGAAGCGCGTGAATGGAAGAATTGTTTCGTGAGATGGCGGATTGCCCGAGCTCCACGCATTGAATTCGTTGCCGCGGGCTGCTTCGCTGGCGATCCAATTGGGATATGTTCGTTGTAATCCGGTCAACCGGACAGATTCGTGAGCGTTCACCATAATCTTATAGTCGGCAGCTTTTGTTACTGCACGAAGATAGTGATTTACCATCCACTGCCCATCGTGCACTTCGCCGCGGGGGATAATCTTCCCGACATATCCCGATTTCACGGCGTCGTATCCATACGCTTTCATAAAACGGTATGCACTATCCAGCCGGCGCTCGTAATTTGTGACGGAGGCGGATGTTTCGTGATGCATAATCAACCTTATTCCTTTTTCTTTTGCATAGCGTGACAGCTCCGCAACATCGAAATCGGGATACGGTGTAACGAAATCGAACACATTTTCTTTCCAGTTGCCGAACCAATCTTCCCAACCGACATTCCATCCTTCCACCAGCACGCCGCCGAAACCATGCTTTGCTGCAAAATCGATATAATACTTCGTCCGGGCAGTCGTTGCGCCGTGGCGGCCGTTCGGTGTAAGGGCGTCCCAGTCCGTTACACCGATCTTCACGTTGTTGACATCGGCATAGTTCCAGGATGATTTACCGACATGCATTTCCCACCAGATTCCGACATACTTTACCGGTGTAATCCAGCTGGCATCGGCATAGGCGCACGGTTCGTTCAGGTTCAATATCATTTTCGAGGCGAGAATATCGGCAGCTTTGTCGCTGACAATGATGGTGCGCCACGGAGTTTTTTCCGGAGCCTGCAAATATGCCTTATTGCCTACAGCATCGGGCGCAAGTTTTGCCGTCAGCATAAAATTCTTTTGGTTAATATCCACACACATTGCGGGGTAATTCACGAGGGCCGCTTCAAAAATATTGATGTACAATCCGTCCGCCGATTTCATCTGCACCGGAGTCTGAATAAGGGAATTGCCGATCAGCCCGCTGGTATAGATTTCACCGCGACCACTGTATGCTGCAGCATCGACTCCGCTCAGCGTCGTTTCAGCATATTTATATTCGTTGGTATCGAAATCGCCGGGGATCCAGAACGCTTTGTGGTCTCCTGTCAGCGCAAACTGTGTCCGTTCGTCGACGACGGTAAAATAATTCAGGTTATCCTGTTTTGGAAATTCATACCGGAATCCGACTCCCTCATCATACAATCGGAATGTGATAATCATGATGCGGTTATTCACTGTCGGCTGTTGCAGCGTGACTTTCAATTCGCGATAATTATTGCGGATGGTCTTCACTTCTCCCAGAACGGGATCCCACGACTCGTCCACCAGCGACGATTCGATCTTTGCGATGGTGAACCCCGAAAGAAACGACGTCTGGTTCTTTAGTTCAATTCCCATCAAGCTGGGGAGCACGACCGGTTTCTTACCGAAGGATAATTGATATTGCGGTACGCTATCAGCCGTCAGGGAGAATGTCAGCGTAGTTTTAGATTTTGGAGATACGATCGTCTGCGCGTTCACGAGAAACGCAGAGACCAGCAGAAGCGTGAGAATGTTTTTCATGGAAAGTCCCGGGATAAATTGTGGAAATCGTTCGTCAGAGGATTGAGAGGAAAACGTTCGAATACCGTATGGAAAAACTTAGTAAATGTAGAAAGGAGTGAGGAGAGAAACAACATTATTCCTTCAATCGTTTCAACACCTTTTGTGCCCGCGACCGAATTCCCGCCGTGCCGTACGGAAGCAATTGTTCGATCACCAAAACGATCTCATGCTTCAAATCAGGTTCGTCCTTGGCGATATTGGATAGGACGGTCATAGAAAATACTTTCACAGAGACAGGAATCGAAGGGTTTTGTAAAAAATCGAAACAAAGATTTGTCACACTGCCCTGATGCGTACGCGGGATATCAATAAACTGAAGTACGCGTGCGACATTACGTTGCACTGCCTGCGGCACATGTTCTTCTCCTGCACGCCGCACTAGTTTTGAGATCCACGGTGTGACAATGGCGGGATATTGATCCGCACAGTGGGATATGATCCACGCACATCGCACCGCAACGCGGTCTTCACCCGTCAACAAAAGATGGATCAGTTGGCCAAATCGTTTTTGATCATTCCCGATCCAACGGGCGATACGCACGGCATTCCGTTTGGAGTTTTCTTTCAATATTTCATATTCAAGCTCCATAGCGGCGTTTAATCCTTCAATGCAAACTCAACAGCGGCAGCAGCATGGATCAGTGTTGTGTCGAAGATGGGAACGGGGGCATCGTTCTGATTGAGTAAGAGTGGAATTTCCGTGCAGCCGAGAATGATCCCCTCGGCGCCCTGCGCGATCAACGATTGGATGATGGATTGATACCGTTGTTTTGTCGAATCCAAAAAAATATTTTTTCCGAGTTCATCAAAGATTGACCGGTGAATGAATTCCCTGTCGTGTACATCGGGAATCAACACTTCGATATTCTTTTCCGTGAATTTCTCTTTGATAAAATCCATTTCCATTGTGAACCGCGTTCCCAGCAAGCCGATCTTCTTCGTGATCCCGCGGCGCAGCGCTTCTTTTACTGTTGCTTCTCCGATGTGGATTAACGGAATTGAAATTTCACCGCGCACAGAATTAGCGGTGAGATGTGCAGTATTGGCGCAGAACAAAACGCAATCAGCACCAGCCATTTCCAGTTTCTTTGCCGCAGCGAGAAATTCGCGGCTCATCGCATCCCATTCCCGGCGATCGATAATCTCGGAAATATTCTGAAAGTTAAAAGAATACAGAATGCACTGCGCGTTATTCGCTTTCCCGAGACGTCCATTCACCATTTCATTGATCGCACGGTAGTATTCAATAGTAGAGATCCACGTTGTCCCGCCGATGAGCCCGATTGTTTTCATTTCAATTCTTTCGATGACAAGAAGTTTCCATCCACAATCAAAAGTGTTGCGCCCGAGCGCGAAAAAGAACGATGTGAACTTAATTTGTCCGACACAACATACGACATCCCTTTGTTCAGTGAAAAGGAAGAACCATCCTGCATTTCACTTATGAACTCTCCTTCCAAACAGTATACAACATGTCCCAACGAGCACCAATGATCGGCGCGATAGCCGGGAGAATATTCAACGATCCGTATTCTGAGTCCGGGGAGTTGCAGTGTTTGCCAATGCGAGGTTCCCGTTTCGCCGGGATGTTCGGTTTTTGGAAGCGATGACCAGTCAATGGACTGGAACGGAATTAGGGAGGGATTCATAGATTTCTGCCGAATGTTTCTCGAAAGTACCAAATCAATCCAACGGAAGCAATTTCGTTTCCACTTCACGCTCAATTTTTGTATTTTAAAGTCAATTCAATCATCATCCATTTCAATCAGATTGTCGTGTTATGGGAAGAATATTCGAAAAACGTAAACATGTGATGTTCGCGCGGTTCAAAAAAATGTCCAAGGCATTTAACCGTATCGGAAAAGACATTGAAATCGCCGTGAAAGCTGGGGGAGTGGACCCGAAATCGAATTCACATTTGCGTATCGCTATTCAGAACGCAAAAAGCGTCAACATGCCGAAAGACCGTATTGATGCAGCGATCAAACGGGCATCCAACAAGGATACCAGCGGATATTTTGAAATTATTTACGAAGGATATGCTCCCCACGGCATTGCAGTTGTCGTAGAATGTGCGACAGACAATCAGACGCGGACGGTTTCCAATGTTCGTCACCATTTCAAGGAATACGGCGGATCCCTCGGTAACTCAGGTTCCATCGCATTCATGTTTGAGCGAAAAGGAATCTTCAAGATTCCGATCGAAAAGGTGAGTGACGTAGATGCCTTTGAACTCGAGATGATCGATCATGGGCTGGACGAACTGAACGGTGATGAAAAATTCTTGTATGTGTACACCACATTCCAGAATTTTGGCGCAATGCAGAAAGCACTGGAAGAACGCGGCATTGAACCGGCCAGTACCGAACTGCAATACATTCCGACGACGACAAAAGAGCTAACGCAGGAACAAGCGAAAGAAGTCAACGAACTAATCGATGCGATGGAAGAAGATGACGACGTGCAGGCAGTGTATCACAATATAGCGTAGCAGAATGCGGATTCCGGAGCGTATGACCGCTCCGGAACGCACCGTTATTACCGCAACAACAGCATCTTTCTGCTTTCTTTAAATGTTTCCGTTTCCAACCGATAGAAATACACACCGGAACCTACCGGCATTCCAACATCATTTTTTCCGTCCCACACCGCCGTATATTCGCCCGCATCAAACGTTCCATCGGCAAGTGTTGCTACAACCTGCCCTAACACATTGTAGATTTTCAGTGTAAGGTTTGAACGTCCACCGATGAAGTATTTGATTTCTGTACTCGGGTTAAACGGATTTGGGAAATTCTGCCTCAATAAATACTGCAACGGATTTAACAATGTTGACCCGACACTTGTTACGATGAATCCGTTATCATAAATCGACTGGGCATAGGTATCCAGCGAGACCAAGGAATCTAAATAGCCGTTGGTTTCAATATCGCCGTCAATGGGATTTCCCTTTCCCGGCGCCAGGAGGATACAGAGCACGACATGTGAAGTATCCTGCGGATACATGGTGAATGGCCCGGTTGCCATCAACATTCGTTTATCACCTGGACCGAGGTCGTGATCCCGAACGCCTGCCGCCATAAAGTCATATCGGCTGGGACCGTTTGTCGGATCATTTTGGATCACCCAATTACGGAAAGTGGTAAGTCCTATCTGTTCACCAATATTCTTCATTCGCCCCGTGTGTTGGAAAAATAATATGGAGTCAGCGGAATTTTTTATAATTGGACTTTCCAAGAAATCAAAGCCGATCACTCCCGTATATCCTGCCTCATTTTCGGTAAACTGAAAACCGAGGTTCAACGCCGGATCAGTATTGTAAAAAGCATTATGATCGTTTGTCGAGTTTCCTATATCAGGATCACCGGAAGGCGCAAGAAAGCATTCGCGCAACGTATCATCGCTTCTATTGATGATGGTGTAGGAAAGGAAAACAAAATCTTTTTGCGGTCCGGAGCTCCAGGAATAAATCGTCTGTAAAATGTCTAATCCAAGCGGATAGCCGGTATTGGGTTTATATTCCGTATTGCGCAGAGTATCGGAATCTTTATAGATACAGAACATATCTTCATGGGAGATGAATACGGCAGGATAGGAAGCGCGTTCTGCGGGATCGGAGACATAATCCCCATAATATCCGTTTTTACCCGGCACTTTCTCCGACTGTTTCCAGCGGATAGGCCAATCGGGCAATGTTGGAGTTTTAATGTTTTTTCCCTCTTTGGAAAAATCAGAGCCGACATACAGATAATATTTTGAAGCTTTGGGATCTGCTTCGCTCAATACGCGCCCGCCGTCCACAACAGAACCCGGAACGAACCAGGAAGAGCCGGAATTGGGATTATATCCTACCGATACTATCTTCAAAGTATCGTTGACTAGTTTCTTTTTTGCGCCGAACCATATTGATTGTGCATAAATATATGCTTTTCCTGAAGAGCGCGGCCAATACCAACCCGCACTGCCATTTGAGATATTATGTCCATACACACCATAATTTGTCAAATAAAATTCATTATTGCTTTGTGATGAAAGCCGCTGTTCAAAAACAGCATTTGATTTCAATAGAACCGAACGGTGGGAAACATTGGTACCTGCGGCGAGTATGCCGAAAAGCATAGTGGAGAAGAGCACATATCTTATCATCATATAACCTTTCTAAATGTGAAATTGAACGAACAATGCACAAATCAGAAAAACAATTTTACACGAATTGACAAACCCATCTATTTCAACGGATTAATTCCGCCGATCTTTCTGAACTAAAACTGAAGAATAGTAATTATTGGAGCATGCAGAATAAAATAGCAGAATAGACAAAAGAGGCAATCACGTGTTTACGCTATATTGCACCCGTGTGAATGGCGTCACGACCGAATTTTTTCCGCAGTTTGTCGACAGCGCTCAACGCGTGAGAACGTTTTTCATCCACCGGAAAGAGGGATATTGGTTCTTCAGTGGATTCAGAAAATTGTGTTAATCCCACTCCCAGCAGACGTATCGGCATCTTCCGCGTATACGCCTTTAAGAAAAGTCTTTTCACTGCTTCGAAAACCACCTTATCATCGTTTGTTGATTCGTTCAATGTCACATTTCGCGTAATGGTGGAAAAATCGGAATAGCGCAGTTTTAATTTTATCGTTTTTCCTTTCCATCCGTACCGTCGCGTGTTGTAGCAGACGCTTTCCGTCAGATCGAACAGGTGGGTCAACAACTCTTCTTTGTTGGAAATATCTTTTCCGAAAGTGTTTTCGTTGCTGATGCTCTTTCGTTTCCATTCCACTTCGAGCGTGTCGCTGCCGAGACCCATTGCAGTGCGATAAAAATATCCGCCGTGATCTCCCAGAATTGTTTCCAGTGTTGATTTCGACATCGTCTGTAGATCACGAATGCTATTGATATCGTATTTCCGCAATTCCACCTCCGTCTTTTTTCCGACACCGGGAATGACGCTGATATCCAGCGGAGCAAGAAATTCTTTTTCCTTTCCATGTTCTATCGTGAGACACCCTTCGGGTTTGATGCAGCCGGTTGCGATCTTGGAAACGACTTTATTGGACGAGAGTGCAATGGTGCACGGCAGATGGAATTCTTTTTTGACCAATCTCAGCAGCATCCGCATTAATCCGGGAAGATCGTTGTTGTACAATTTCTCGCAGCCGGTGAAATCCATATACATCTCATCGATGGAAGCCTGCTGGACAATGGGAGCATACGTGCAGAGAAACCGATACAATTGTTTTGAGATCTTGCCGTATTGTCCATGGCTGCCGCGAACGACGATGAGCTGCGGACACAGATCTAACGCTTGACCAGTCGGCATGGCAGAGCGGACGCCGAACTTCCGCGCTTCATACGATGCGGACGAAACAACACCGCGCCGTCCGGTGCCACCGACTGCAACCGGTTTTCCAACAAGCGATGGATCGTTGATTCGTTCTACTGAGACGAAGAAACAGTCCAGATCAAGGTGAGCAATATATCGTTTTTGCTTTTCCACGAGTACAAGGTACGGAAGAAGGGAAGAAAAAGAAAATGAATCGATTTTTATCGGCACTTCGTGTGGCTCTTATGCGATTATGTCAATATATTGATCTGTCAAAGAATTATGAACTACAAAACGCTATGCTTATGAAACAATTGAATACCCCCTCTTCCTTTTCCATTTTTCTTCTTACTGCATTCTTTTCCTGCAGTTCCGATCCCGGTCCCGGAAATTCAACTGAACAGAAATCGACAATAGATTACGAATTCTGGCTGACGAATAGCGATAAATCCGTGCTGTTCCAACAACAGACCGCTGGACAATCTATTACCACCGGCAGTACTACGCCGACCATCACCGTAAACAGCGCGCAATCATACCAGGAGATCGATGGTTTTGGCAGCGCATTAACGGGCGGGAGTGCAACGCTGCTTCACCAAATGAGCACCGCCGCACGCGCAACGATCATTAAAGAACTCTTCGCAGTCGACGGGAACAATATCGGTATCAGCTATCTGCGCGTGAGCATCGGCGCATCCGATCTGGACGACCATGTATTTTCCTACGATGACCTTCCGATGGGACAGACCGATACTGCGATGGTACAGTTCAGCATTGATCCCGATAGAACACACTTGATTCCAATATTGAAAGAAATTCTCGCAATAAATCCCGATATCAAAATCCTCGGATCGCCGTGGTCTGCACCGGTCTGGATGAAATCGGGGGGAAGCTCGATTGGCGGAAGTTTGAAGCCGCAATATTACGCTGCGTACGCAAAATATTTTGTGAAGTATATTCAGGCGATGAAAAACGAAGGGATCAGGATTGATGCGATTACCGTTCAAAACGAACCGCTGTACGGCGGCAACAATCCCAGCATGGTGATGCAGGCGGCAGATCAAGCATTTTTTATAAAAAAATATCTGGGTCCGGCGTTCGCGGCCAACAACGTTGATACGAAGATAATCATCTATGACCACAATGCGGATAGGACAGATTATCCAATTACCGTATTGAATGATACTACAGCAAGAAAGTATATCGACGGTTCAGCGTTCCATCTCTATGGCGGAAACATTAACGATCTTTCTGCCGTACACGACGCTCATCCGGACAAGCATCTGTATTTCACGGAGCAGTGGATAGGTGCGCCCGGCAATTTTCCCACCGATTTGAAGTGGCATGTCGGTACGCTCATCATCGACGGTACAAGGAATTGGTGTCGCAATGTGCTTGAGTGGAATCTTGCCGCCGATCCGAATCAGGATCCGCATACGCCCGGCGGCTGCACGCAATGTTTGGGGGCGCTCACCATCAGCGGCGATGATGTCGGACGGAATCCGGCGTATTACATTCTTGCGCACGCTGCAAAGTTCGTTCGCCCAGGTTCCGTGCGGATCGAATCAAATCAGCCGGCAGGATTGAGCAGTGTGGCATTTCAGCGGACGGATGGCAAGAAAGTATTGGTCGTATTAAACGACGGAACACAGACGCAGGTGTTCAAGATTAACGACGGCGGGAAAGAGATCGCATCGTATTTAAAAGCAGGCTCGGTCGGAACATATATGTGGTGATGCAATGTTCTTGCTGCATGCGCGAGGTTGCCAATCAGCCAAGTGATTTTTCCATCTTGATATTAGACCGTTTGTACGGTCCGGGTCCCTGCGGCACTTCGACGAAACCAAATTTCCGATAAAGATGAATTGCCGCGGCGAGCAAAGTATTTGAGTAGAGAAGTATCTTTTTTGCTTGCAATGTCTCGGCATAGGTTATGCAGTGGCCAAGCAACCGGCTTCCGACCCCCCGTCCCTGCGCCTGCTCCGATACGGCCATTTTACCCAATTCAAACAGACCATCGCCGCGTTTGATCATTGCGACGGTTCCGAGAATGATACCATTCCTCTCCGCAAAGAACACCATTCCGCCAGTATCAAGAATATATTTTCTCGGATTGGAAAGCAGCGCCGCATCTACCGGCTCAAGAGTGAAATATTTCGTCAGCCATTCCTCATTAAGGATTCGAAACGCCTCTTTGTTGTCATCTGTATATTCTATAATCCGGATCATGGGCAACCCTGCTTATCAATTGTTGCGCAACTATTTTAGAATGAAATACTTCAAAGATTGCATCATGATACAAATTTAATAGATTGTATGCAGACATTGTATGGACAACATCCACGAATTTCTTAATGCCATTACTGTAGTTCTCTGCGTTGCTGCGGTGACTACGGTGATCTTCCAACGCCTTCGGCAGCCGGTGGTGCTCGGTTATGTACTGGCAGGATTGATCGTTGGTCCGCAC
>JBAYJG010000019.1:0-21527 GCA_041665225.1 Bacteroidota bacterium | reverse complement strand
CAACATACAGATACAGCACCTCAACAATGTTTCGGTAACTGAAGAACGACCAGATACTTGTTGCCGTTACCGCAGCAATCAAAACGATCGATATAACAAAGGACCAGTGCATTCTCAATCGGACTACCGATACCCCCATCATACACACCGATACTATCAACAAAGCGCTCCAGACAAAGAGATTCCGTGTATAAAATCGCTGCTGGAGAACTCCCGCGATTACGCTGCTGAGATAGGTTCCGTTGACGGGATTATACCGTTGTTCAGATGCGTTAATCCAATCGACGACAACAACTTTATTGGTAAAAGTATTTTTGAAGCGATCCAGATTCGGTATGACATCATCCGGAGATTTGTACATTGCCGTCGGACTGTAAACATCTTCCCAGTATTGCACGGAATCTTCATCGCTGTGATCTTCCGGTCCCCGGAAGACGTTGCGATTCGCAGTGACCTGGGCGAACGGTATCCGGAATCCATAATTATCGGAATACGCTCTCCCTTCGGGAGTGACGGGAATTCGCAGCCAGCTGATCACCACTTCATCGCCGATTCGTTCTTCCCGAACGGAGTCGGGAATGTCAAAGTATTTTTTCGCAACGCGGATGCTGGCATCAATCTCATGATACTTCCGTTTGCCAAGAGGCCATTCGACCAACGGAATCCAATGAATAATATTGTTGTTCAGATAGTTTTCGGGGTCAGTGTCGATCGGATCCGAAGAAAAGACAGTTCTCGTTGTATCGGCTTGGTATGTTCTGTGCTTGTTCGGCCTGTCTCCCGGTGTGGATTCAGCAACAACATATCCGAGCGATTGGATTTGTCGTAACAGAATATACATTCTGTCCATCATCTTTGGTACTGCCGGAATCCCGTTGGGAAGTGTAATTATTACTGTTTTTGCACCAGCACTTCGCAGGTCCTTAGAGATCTTCAGTGCATTCTCCAGATATTCACGCAAATTATTGTCTTCCGTGAACAACGCAAAACGAACGACAGGAACATCCTGTGGAAATGTGTTTTCATAGTTTTGTGCGAGACGCGGCACCGTAAGAAAGAATTCTTCCTTTCCCTTGAAGATGTTCAGATAAAAGAGGATCAGAACAAACACAACAACCACACTCCCCCAGACACCATAGTGCAGCAATGCTCGTCCTCGTTCGGAGATGTGCATCTTCAGATAGTACTGCACCGTCGCAAGGACTCCGTCCTGATGGAATCGCAGTACCAAGGCGGTCGGATGGCTGCCGGATGCCGCAATGAAAAAGAATATTTTGGATATCTGAGTGATCAAGACCAGTGCTCCGGTAGATAATAGTATGAGCGACATCAGCGTCCCATTGAGCGGCAGGTTATAGTGCTCCTGTATCTGCCAATTCAACACCATGATCAAAAGCAAGAACAGTCCGGTCAACACAAGTCGTAAAACATATTTCAAGATAGTGTTCATACGTTCCTTTCGAGTCCTGGGATCATTGTCGGTTCAAGAGAAATGGCGAAGAAAACTGCTGGGCATTGAACATCGGAGGATCGATACGTTGTGCGGCGCTCTGCGATCCCTCCGTATGCAGTGCAAGAAAGAACACGATGCTTATCATGAAAACCAGCACGCCGGAAAGGATCGCCGACGGAACGGAAACTGCAATTCGCCGGTTGATCACTGGTACTGTCCCCGCCTGAATTCCAAGGATGGCAAATTTCCGATCGAGTTCCGCCGGCGCAGGAATATTCTGAAGAGAAGCGACCGCATCGTGAATAGTTTTTGTCTTGACCAGAAATTCCCGACATGCTGCACAATCGGCAAGATGGCTGAAAAGCGGTTGTAGCAATTCGGGGGATAGTTCATTGTCCAGGAATTCGTTGACGAGTTCTTTTGACGTTATGCAGTTCATAACTTCCTTCTTTCCATGTACGGCGTGAGCAATTCAACCAATGCTGCACGCGATTTGAACAGTTTTGATTTTACGGCACTCACTGTCGATTCCGTTGCAAGCGCTATCTCTTCATACGTCAATCCTTCTACTTCCCGCAGGAGATACGCTTCCCGGTACGCGGGTTTTAAGGTGAGAATCGCCTTTTGAAGAACATCGTTCAACTCCCCATCTAACGCCATGGTGAGCGGATTCATCGTATCAACAGCCGGCCCGTCTTCTTCGAACTTATCCATCGGCACGATCTTTTTCCTGCGAAGGACCATCAGCACCTCATTCCGCGCAACAGAAAAAAGCCAGGATTTGACGGCAACACCATCCTTTAACGACTGCACTTTGGTCATCATTTTCAGGAACGTCTCCTGCGATGCATCCTGTGCAGCATCGGGATCCCGCAGCATCCGCAGGCAAAAGGAATAGATCGCATCCTTATGCCTTGAATAGAGCACAGCTCCTGCCGGCAGGTAACCGTTGCGAAATTGAACAGTGGCTGCTTCGTCTGAAAGAGGATCCATAGTGATGATGTTGTGAAATACTGATCTTCGGTTGCAGTGAAGATGCACAGGAATCCTGAAAGTTGCCAAAATATTTTGCCTTTACCGCCTAATCTCTCTATATTTTCACGGGGGTTCCAACATGTTCAACAATTTATTGAGGCCAAAATGAAACTGCTATCGGTCATCCTTTCTCTGCTCTTGTTTTTCTCGTTTTCCGACGCCCAACTGAAAAAACGGGTCGCCGTTTCCGTCTTCGAAGACCGGTCCGGCTCCGGATACAACCATTTAGGTTCCGGCGTTGCCGATATGCTTACCACCGCATTGGTGAAAAGCGGCAAATTCATCGTCATCGAACGCCAGGAATTGGAAAAAGTACTTGAAGAGCAGAAACTCGGTGAAAGCGGCTTGGTCACCCCCGAATCCGCCCCGAAAGTTGGTAAACTGCTGGGCGCAGAACTGTTTGTCGTCGGCAGCGTTTCGGAATTCGGAACAAAGGAAAGTAATATCGGCGGGAATGTACCGCTCTTTGGCGGAGCATTGAAAACGAAAACAGCACGTGCCGTGGTCGATGTCCGTCTTGTCAATACAACAACCGGCGAGATCATCGCAGCAGAAACGAAAGAAGGGAGCGAATCTACCACCGGCGTTGCGGTTCGGTATGAAGATATCGATTTCAATAATATGGACAGCTGGGACGATACCGATGCCGGCAAAGCGGCCCGCGAAGCAGTGAACGGTGTGGTTGAACTGATCACTGAGAATATGACGAAGATTCCGTGGAGCGGGAAAGTGCTGAAAGTAAATTCCGACGGCACAATGTTGATCAAACCGGGATCCGAAGGGAATGTGAAGCCCGGAATGGAATTCGACGTATTCCGCGTCGGTGAAGATGTGCTCGACCCCGATACCGGCATGTCCCTCGGCGCCGAAGAAACAAAGGTCGGTTCGATCAAAGTGACGGAAGATGCTCTAAAAGGAAAAGCAGCGAAAGCAAAGATCACCGAAGGAAAAGATTTTAAGAACAACGACATCGTACGCGAACAGAAATAGATTTTTATATGTCATTGCGAGGAGTGGCGCATAGTGCGCCACGACGAAGCAATCTCCATTCGTATACATAGATTGCTTCGTCCCGCAAAAAACGCGGGCTCGCAATGACACGTTTTTAATACTGAATAAAAAGACTTTACGAACAACGACATCGTGCACGAACAGAAGTAACTCTGCAAAGGATAATGGATAATTGATAATGGAAAATTTCATTGATATCCATACCGTTCATTATCAATTACCCATTATCAATTATCAATTTCAATGAACGACATCATCCTCCGTACCTCGAATCTCGGAAAACTTTTCAAGAAACGATGGGCTGCGCAGGCGATCGATCTCGAGGTCCACCGGGGAGATGTGTTCGGCTTCCTCGGTCCGAACGGCGCCGGAAAAAGTACCACCATTCGGATGATTCTCTCCCTTATCAAACCTACCACCGGAACCGTTGAACTTTTCGGACACGATCTTTTTCGCTCCCGCGAGACTGCATTGAAGAATGTCGCCGGCATCGTGGAAAAACCCGATTTTTATCTCTATCTCTCCGCCTATCGCAATATGCAAATCGTCGGGTCGCTCACGCTTGGCAGAACTCCCGATGACAAGAAGATTATGGAAACACTCGACACGGTCGGTTTGACCGATCGAGCACGGGATAAAGTAAAGACGTACTCTCACGGGATGAAACAGCGTCTCGGCATCGCCCAGGCGTTGTTGTGCGATCCGCAGCTGGTGATGCTGGATGAGCCGACAAACGGACTGGACCCGCAAGGAATGAAAGAAGTGCGCGAATTGATCACCCGCTTGTCGCAAGAACGCGGAATAACTGTATTTCTTTCCTCCCATCTGCTGAATGAAGTGGAACAAGTTGCCACGCGGATGGCAATCATCAACAAGGGAACAATGATCGTGCAAGGAAACGTGGGTGAATTGTTAAAGGCTAATGCAAACAAAGTCCTGATCAAAGCCGAACCGGCGCAGAAAACACTCGGCATCCTGAAAAAACTGAAATCCGTTTCCGATGCGGTTAAAACAGAGGAAGGCATCATTGCAACCATCGACCGAAAACACCTTCCCTCCGTCATTGACGAATTAGTGAAAGCGCACTGCCGCATCTACGGCGTTGAATCGAAACACTCATTGGAAGAATATTTTCTTACTGTTACGGGAGATCATGAAGCAGCATAAGTCGTCGGTCCTGCTGTCCGTTGTTACAGCAATGTTTATAGTTGTTCCATCGCTTCGCGCGGAAGACACACTGTCCTATTCCATGCCGCAGGTTATTGTCCAATCGTCACGGATGTCGCTTACTTCGTTCGACCTAAATCAATCCGCCACAATTCTCGGCGAGGAAATGCTACACAATGCAGCTCCTCTTTCCGTCGGAGATGCGCTGCGGATGTTCACCGCCACCGAAGTGCGCCGCCGTGCGCCCTTCGGCATTCAGACCGATATCGGCATCCGCGGATCCACTTTCAGCCAGCAGCTGATCCTGTTTAACGGCCTCCGTATCAACGATCCGCAGACGGCACATCATAATTTTGATATCCCCGTTCCAATGAATTCCGTTTCACAGATCGAGATCGTCCGCGGACCGAACTCCATGCTCTATGGACCGGACGCATTTGGCGGTATCATCAATATCGTTTCATCGTCTCACCGTCCGCTGCTGACAGCGGAACTTTCGGGAGGCGAACATGGCTATGCCGCAGGAACACTATCAACCGGTTATTCAGCTGATTCCTTTTCCTCAATAAATACAGCCTCCTACAGCCGTTCGGACGGATTCCGGTATGATACGGAGTTTGAACAACTCACACTCTCTTCACAAAATTCAGCAAATGTTTCCTGGGGCATTGTTAATGGATTCGCAGGGTATACGAAAAAAGATTTCGGTGCGTACGATTTCTATTCTCCGGGATCGAATATTCCATCTCACGAAAAAACGGAAACATATCTCGCGGCGTTTGGGACATCGTTTACTGCAGTCGATTGGAATTTCAATACACGCATTTCGTATCGTCACCATTTTGATCATTTTATTTACACCATAGTGAATCCACCGTTGTCCAACAATCAGCACAACACCAATCTCTACAGCGCGGAGATCTCGGCCAACAGATCCTGGAATGAATCGTTCATCCTCACCCATTCCATTGAATTCATGCTTGACAATATCAACAGTTCCAAACTGGGGATACATACGCGTAATTCATCTGCTTTCTCGACCATCGTACGCTGGATTCCGGTTGATCAATGGAGTATCGATGGCGGTGTCCGGATCGATGCGCATTCCGAATACGGCGTCACTCTCCACCCAACATTCGGCGCAGGTTACCTTGTATCGTCGACGACAAAGATCTATGGTTCAGCCGGAACTTCATTCCGCGCAGCGAGTTATACCGATCTGTATTATGGCGACCCAAAAACTGTCGGCAATCCATTATTGAAACCGGAACGGGGCTTTTCTAGTGAAGTCGGGATCCATACACAGCTGTTTGATGCCGCATCACTTCAGGCGTCAGCATTCTTCCGGCAACAGAACGATCTGATCGATTATGTGCAATATTCTCCAACGGATAAGTATTATGCGCAGAATTTCAGCGAAGCTGTTGTTAAAGGAATCGAAGTACAGTCACTTTGGAAAGGAAGCGGAAATAGTGATGATTTTCTGAAACAGATTGTTTTCAATTACACCTTCATCGAATCCGATCTGGACATCAAGTCCGCGTACAGAACACGATACAGTTTCACTCATCCGAAACATCAGCTGAACGGAGCAGTGACTCTTGCGCTCCCGTTGGAGATCATCACAACAGTAAACGCAGTATACAGTTATCATTCAACACGTCCTTCATCGTCGATTGTGGATTTGACATTCATGCGGCCGTTAGAATCGATCGACTTTATTATTGCCGCTACCAATCTGTTGAACAAATCCTACGAGGAGATCCCGGGCATTCCTCTTCCCGGCAGATGGATCACCGGTACAATGCGCTGGAGTATGGAATAGCACCATGATCAATTTAATCAGATACGAACTCTTTAAGACCTACGCGAAATGGCGGACCTATATCGGGTTCATCGCCGTCGGTGTGTTGATCCCCGTTATTATGTGGATCATGTGGGTGGAAGGGGGAAAGTTTGTTCAATATCAGCTGCGGTCGTTGCAGGCAGAGTTTCTGATCACCGGCAATCTGTTCAACGGCTGGGTGATCGCGCAGATTATCATGAACGGATTGTGGGTGCATGTCCCAGCATTGATCGCCCTCGTCGCCGGCGATCAGCTTTCGGGTGAAGCGACCGCCGGTACATTTCGGCTGACATTGATACGCCCTGTCTCCCGTGCAAGAATTTTGAATGCAAAATATATTGCCACACTTCTCTACACCGCATCGCTGGTGGTTACCATCGCAATCCTTTCTATCGGCCTCGGACTGTGGATCTTTGGGAGCGGTGATCTCATCGCAGTCGAAAAGGACGGCATCATCATCCTGGCGGAAGCAAATCTCGGAATTCATTTTTTCTTTGCGTTTGCCCTTGCCACCTGGTCCATGTTCGTCGTCGCATCGCTCGCTTTCTTCATCTCCGCGTTCGTGGAGAATGCCATCGGACCGATCATCATCACCATGACGATCATCGCGATCTTCTATATCATCACCTTCCTCCCTGTCGAATCGGTCGAAGGAATCAAACCGTGGCTCTTCACCACGCACATGAATGTGTGGCAGCAGGCGCTCCGAGATCCGTATGATTGGGAGAGCATCGCCAATTCCGTCCTGATCCTGGGTGCGTATATCGTCGGATTCTGGGGAGCAACACTTACAATTTTCCGGAGAAAAGATATTTTAACATAACTAAAGGAATCCTATGGCATTACAGGAACGCTTGAAGGAACTCAAGGAAGGCTTCCACCCTTCGTTTTGGGTCGCTAACGGTATGGAGTTGTTCGAACGGCTTGCCTACTACGGACAACAGATTGTCTTCATGGTCTACGTGCGAAACCGTCTTGGCTTCACCGAAACGGAGGCGGGCACTCTTTCAGGAATGTTCGGCGGTTTGATTTATTTGCTGCCAATCCTCGGCGGCACGCTTGCAGACAAATGGGGATTCCGTCGCGCATTCAACATCGCCTTCACCATTCTTGGATTGGGATATTTTCTTATCGGTTCGGTCGGCATGACCGCTTTTCAGGGAATCTATAGCGGTATTCCACTCTATCCTTTGTTGCTGGTTTTCCTCATTTTCACTGCTTTCGGCGGTTCATTTATCAAACCGTCCGTGCTCGGAACAGTTGCCGTAACATCAACGGAAAAAACAAAATCGCTCGGTTTTGCCATCTACTACTGGCTCGTCAACGCCGGTGCAATGATCGGACCGACCATTGCGTACTTCGTCCGGGACAGTTTCGGTAACGAGTTTGTCTATCTCGTCTCATCGCTCAGTTGTTTTGCCATGCTTATCGTCAACCTGATTCTTTACAAAGATGTGAAGCACGAAAAAAATCAGATCACCGAATCCCTCGGCAAAAAGATCGGAAATCTCTTCGTCGTGCTCGGAAACGGCAAGTTCATGATCTTCCTGCTTATCTATTCTCTGTACTGGATCATCTTCTGGCAGGAATTCATCATTGTCCCCTATTACATCACCGACTACATCGGCAAAGAAGCACCGTATGAGATTGTCCAGTCATGGGCCGGAGCCGGAGCCATCATTCTGCTGCAGATACCGATCAATCGGCTGACGAAGAATGTCCCGACACGGAGTGCAATCCTAATCGGATTTGCGGTTTCGTCGCTCATCTGGATTATCATTGCGATTCATCCTTCCATTCCAACCATTGCTGCAGGTATCGTCGCGTTTGCGATCGGTGAAATGATTCAGGCGCCGCGGTATTATGAATATATATCGGAGATCGCACCGGTCGGACAGCAGGGATTGTATCAGGGATATGCATTTCTTCCTATCGCCATCGCACGGTTCGTCGGCGATCCGTTCGGCGGCTGGATCTATCAAACATCGAAAGCGTCGGGAAATCCCGAAATGGTCTGGTATTCGTTG
This sequence comes from Bacteroidota bacterium, assembly GCA_041665225.1. Classification (GTDB taxonomy): domain Bacteria; phylum Bacteroidota; class Ignavibacteria; order UBA10030; family UBA8401; genus UBA8401. The sequence continues at coordinate 12,988 of JBAYJG010000019.1, read as the reverse complement.
ATCGCCATCGGATTAACGGGAACGCTGCTCATGGCAATCTATAACAAAGTGATCGCACGACAGGAGGCGGCAGCATAACATGCGTAAGTTTATGATAATGACAACGGTTGTGGGATGTTTTTTGCTTTTCTCAGCACCTGCAGCTGCACAGACGCTCACGGCAGAGAAGATACTGCTGAATGTAAAAGCAAACTTCGATGCTGTGAAGGATTATTCAGCCCAACTCACAGGAACGGTGAATATGGAACGGCTGAAGGTCCCAGAGATGAAAGTGAAGATCTATTTCAAACAGCCGAATAAGTTCAAGACGGAATCCAAAGGAACATCCTTCATACCCCGGAATATTCTTGATTTAAACCCTGGTGATTTATTGACGAAATTCGATGCGTCGTTGATGGGCAAGGAAGCAATGGACGGAAAGGAGCAATATAAAATCCGTCTGATCACAAAGCCGGAAAAAGGGAAACAGGTTCGTGAGAGTTTTATCTGGGTGGATGAGAGCCGCTGGACCATCACCCGGCTGGAAGCGTATCCTTCCGAAGGCCGGAAGATCGAAGTGCTCATCACCAGTACGCTGGTGGATGGAAAATACATTTTGCCGGAAAAGATCTTCGCGAAATTCGATTTCGAACAAAATACCGATTCACTGGCGGAACGCATCTATTCCCCGCAGCGCATCCCGCGTAAAGGTTCCGCGGAACTGAACTATTCTGATTATAAAGTGAATACAGGATTAAGCGATGAGTTTTTTGAGAAGAAGAAAGAACCAAAGCAATAAATAAAAAAGCCGCTCACGAGCGGCATTTTTATTTATTGGTATAAAGTGTTTTTGTCATTTCGAGTCCCGCGGATTTTTATTGCCGGTATGAGGGACGAGAAATCTGACCTCATAAAATCAATCAGTTCTTATATTCCTTCATCATCGTAATGAATTTTGAGAACAAGTAATCGCTGTCATGCGGTCCCGGCGATGCTTCCGGATGATACTGCACGCAGAACGCCGGATAGCGCTTATGCTCGAATCCTTCCACCGTCTGATCGTTCAAATTGATATGTGTCAGCTCTACTTGCGATTGGTCCATTGAATTCCAATCTACTGCAAATCCATGATTCTGTGAAGTGATCTCGATGACGTTCGTCTTCAGATTTTTCACCGGATGATTCCCGCCGCGATGGCCGAATTTTAATTTGTATGTTTTCCCGCCCAGTGCAAGTCCGAGCAACTGATGGCCGAGGCAGATGCCGAATATCGGTTTTTTCCCGAGCAGCTGTTTAATGTTCTGAATGGCATACTTCACTGCGTCCGGATCTCCCGGTCCGTTCGAGAGAAAAATTCCGTCCGGTTTCATTGCCAGCACCTGTTCTGCAGAGTAACTTGCAGGAACAACTGTCAGATCGCAGCCATACGCGGTCAACCGGCGAAGAATGTTTTGCTTCACACCGTAATCATAGACGACTACTTTATATTTTGCATCATTCGTTTCGCCGTTTTTCGTGTGCAATGCGTACGCTGTACGGTCGATGTCGCTCCAATGATATTCCTTTTGTGTGGTGACGTTCTTTGCCAGATCCAAACCGTTCATATCCGGTGAAGATTTCGCTTTCGCGATGAGTGATGCATCATCAAGATCTTTTGTGGAGATAACGCCACGCATGGCTCCTTGCGAACGGATGATCTTTGTCAGCATCCGTGTATCAATCCCCTGGATGGCGAGAATGTTGTTCTTTTTCAGCCAATCTCCCAGTGACGAGTTCGCACGCCAGTTACTGTAAAAATCAAAATATTCCTTCACAATAAATCCGCTCACCTGCGGTTTCACCGATTCAAGGTCTTCCGTATTGATGCCGTAATTCCCGATCAGCGGATATGTCATCGTGACGATCTGTCCCGAGTAGGATGGATCCGTCAGAATCTCTTGATATCCGGTGATGCTGGTGTTAAAGCAAACTTCTCCCGCGGTCTCTCCCTCTGCACCGAAATGCTCTCCTGTAAAGACCGTTCCGTTCTCTAATGCTAATTTTGCAATCATGCTGTACGTACACGCCGCGCAATGCGGCAATTAATCCATGGATAAAGTAATAGGCTGATATAAAAATACGAAAAATTTGTTGACATCTGAAGTACATTTTTGGATATTATAGGAGTCTTAGAGGAGCGGTGCACACAAGTACCTGTGCGGAGAGCGGAAACGGCTCTGCGAAACACGGAGAAAAGGTTTGCGGATAGCACCGCCGAAAGTATTCAATCCGTTTTCACTGAATGCTTGGGATGCAAGAACACGACTTGCAGACTGTTGTTCCGAAATATCGGAACAGAGCACTATGGACATTCTGCTGAGAATATTTTTTGCCGCTATGCAAATCGGTAGCATTCATTCCAACGTAGAGAGTCGTAAGTGCTTCTCTACGTTTTTCGTTTTAAAGAGGTGCATCGATGCTGCCCTGCATATCAGCCGGGGGTGTACGCACCGGAAATGGCAAAGGATATGAATATCGTACTGATCGGCTACGGCAATATGGGACACGAGATCGAAGCGATCGCTCAACAGCGAGGACATTCGGTCATTGCAAAATTCTTCATCGACGAACCCCTTCCCCCGGCAACTTCCGATTTCTTCAAGAAAAACACCATTGATTGCTGCATCGATTTCTCCTCGGCGGACGCGGTCCGTCATAACGCGGAAACATGCAGTACACTCAAGATCCCGCTCGTGGAAGGGACCACCGGCTGGCATCAGCAGAAAGAGGAGATCCTGGAGATCGTCCGGAAAAACGGCGGCACCTTTGTGTACGGGAACAATTTTTCCGTCGGTGCGCAGATGTTCTTCCGCATCGTCCGTAATGCTGCGGAGCTGATGAACGGATTTACCGAGTATGATCCCGCTATTCATGAAGCACACCACACCAAGAAAAAAGATGCGCCGAGCGGTACTGCATTGACGCTGGCACAGACGATTCTTTCCCGTTTGAAGCGAAAGAATACCGTCAAACCGCTGACGGATTTGACGCCGCTCCAGCCGAACGAACTCAGCGTTTCCAGTTCCCGTGTCGGCAGCGTGTTCGGAACGCACTCCGTGCTGTTCCATTCTCCCGCAGATGAGATCGAACTGGTCCATCGCGCCCATAACCGTTCCGGCTTTGCATCCGGCGCCGTACTGGCAGCGGAATTAACGAAGGAATTCCCGGGGATCTTCTCCTTCGAAGAACTTGTATTTGAAAAATCAATCAATCATCATTAAGAAGGGCTTTTTATGGCATCACAATTTACATTCCGAGGCGTCGCGACCGCGCTGGTCACACCGATGCTGCCGGGGGGAGAGATCGACTTTGAAGCGTTGAAAGAACTGGTAGAATTCCAGATCACCAGCGGCGTCAATGGATTAGTGCCGGTCGGCACCACGGGAGAAAGTGCCACAATGACTGCCGAGGAAGATCATAAAGTGATCGATACGGTAATGGAACAAGCAAACGGAAGAGTTCCTATTATCGTTGGAGCCGGAAGCAATTCCACTCGGGAAGCGATTGCCGCAGTTGCGTATGCAAAACAGGCGGGTGCAAACGCCGTCATTTCCGTCGGACCATACTACAACAAGCCGACGCAGCAGGGTTTTTTCGAACATTATAAAGCAATCACAGAAGAAGTGGACCTTCCTGTTTATATATACAACGTTCCGGGAAGAACCGGCAGCAATATTAACGCCGAAACAACACTGAAGCTCGCCGAGCTTCCGGGTATCGCAGGAATAAAAGAAGCGTCTGGAAATATGGGACAAGTGATGGAAATTCTCCGTCACCGCCGTCGGCACTTCGTCGTCCTTTCGGGCGATGATGCATTGACGCTCCCGATGATGGCTGCAGGTGCGGACGGAGTTATCTCCGTCGTCTCGAATGAGGTCCCCGCGGAATTTACTCAAATGGTTGCGCTATGCCTGGCGGGTGATTTTGTGAAAGCGCGTGTCCTCCATGAACGATTGTTTGACCTGATGAATATGAATTTTATCGAATCGAATCCCATTCCTGCAAAAAGCGCACTGTCGATGATGGGAATGATCCACGAAGCATACCGGCTGCCGCTGACACCGATGACGCTCGATCATAAATTCCAGCTGCGCCGCGTGCTGGAAGAATTGTCGCTTGTGGAGCATGTGGGTGTATGATGGATGTGACAACAATACAACGTTCCGTTGAACAGGAGTTTCAGCAGCAGACAAAGCGTGCTGCAAAGGTGTTTTCCGCATTTATCGACCTGCTGGACCGCGGAATCATCCGCACAGTGGAAAAGAAGAATGGCGAATGGATCGTCAATGCCTGGGTGAAGCAGGGAATCTTGCTCGGATTTCGTTTAGGAAAATTGAAATCCATTCCCGGCGCTGCGCCCTTCTCGTTTTTCGATAAAGATACCTATCCGCTGAAAAAATTATCGACAAAGAATAATATCCGTATTGTTCCCGGCGGTTCTGCCGTACGGAAAGGGGCGTATATCGCTCCATCGGTAATCATTATGCCGCCGGCGTACGTTAATGTCGGTGCCTATGTTTCCGGCAATTCAATGATCGATTCCCATGCGCTGGTCGGATCGTGCGCCTTCATCGGCGAACGGGTGCATCTCAGCGCCGCTTCACAGATCGGCGGAGTGCTGGAACCGATCGGTTCGCTGCCGGTGATTGTGGAAGACGATGTGATGATCGGCGGAAATTGCGGAATCTATGAGGGAGCGTTGATCAAACGGAGAGCAGTGATCGGTACTGGTGTTATTCTCAACAGTTCAACACCGGTCTACGATCTCGTCAACGAAATAATCATTCGAAAGAATCAAAACGGCTCGCTTGTGATCCCGGAAAATGCAGTGGTTGTCGCCGGAAGCAGGGCGATCGATACACCGCACGCAAAGAAACTCGGATTAAGCCTTTATACCCCGATGATCGTGAAATACCGCGATGAACGGACAGATGCAAAAACGGCATTGGAAGAGAGTTTACGATAAAGAGTTGGGATGAGGAAGTGAACGGCAGTTCACTTCCCTTCCAGGTTATACTGTTGAATTTTTGTGTAGAGTGTTTTCAGGGATATTCCCAGGATTTTTGAAGCGAGATTTTTATTCCACTTTGTATTTGCCAATACTCCTGCAATATGATCCTTTTCCAGTTCTGCCATCGAGATCGCTGAACCAACCTTGCTTCCCTGTTCACCGGAAGCAGTTTTCTCTACAATGAATTGTTCCGGCAGCGCCAGATCTCTTCGTCGGATAAATTCATCAGGAGACAGCACAATTGCCCGTTCCAGTACATTCTCCAGTTCCCGAACATTTCCCGGCCAGGAATAATTAAGCAATGCTTCTGCCGCTTCAGGATGAAGTTGTTTTTTCTCCCGTGAAAGATCTTTTTTCTCCAGGATATTCTGGGCTAGCAGAAGAATATCTTCTTTCCTCTGCTGCAACGAAGGAAGTGTAATGGCAATCACATTCAGTCGGTACCACAGATCCTCACGGAATCTTCCAGCTTTTACTTCATCCGCAAGGTGCTTGTTTGTTGCCGAAATAATCCGCACATCGGAGCGGAGCGTCTTGTTTCCTCCCACTCGCCGGAATTCCCCGGTCTGAATGAAGCGGAGTAGCTTCGGCTGGAACATCTGGTTCACTTCGCCGATCTCATCAAGGAATAATGTCCCGCCATTGGCAATCTCCACCAGTCCCTGATGCATGGACTGTGCATCGGTAAAAGCCCCTTTTTCATGACCGAACAATTCGCTTTCGATCAGCGTATCGGGAATCGATGCACAGTTTAATGCGACAAACGGTTTATCAACACGTGGTGAATTTTTATGAAGAAAGTTTGCGAACAGCTCTTTCCCCGTTCCGCTGGCTCCTTCTAACAGCACCGTGGAATCGCTTGGCGCAACTCTTGCAGCAATATCCATCACTTTCAAAAATTCTTTGCTCTGTCCCACCAATTTCGATGATTGAGCCAGACGGGAGATCTCGGAACGCATCACTTTGTTCTCGATCAACAGCGACCGTTTCTCCAGCGCCAATGAAACCATAGAGAGCAATTCGTCAAACTCATATGGCTTCGTCAAAAAATGGAAAGCGCCGAGGCGCATGCATTCCACGGCGATCTTCACATCGTTTACGCCGGTAAGCATGATCACTTGCGTATCGATATAGTTCTGTTTGATGAAGGTCAGAACTTCAATGCCGTCCACTCTCGGCATCCGCACATCCAGCAGGACGATGTCGAACACCTGTTCCTGCAGTTTGTTGATCGCCGCTGCACCGTCTTCGGCTGTAACAACGGCATATCCTTCTGCCGTAAGAGATGAATCCAACATCTTCCGGAAATCATTCTCATCGTCTGCAACCAGTATTCGGGCTATATTTTTACTTTTCGCCATATTCTTCCGTGAAATATAACTTTTTATGGAATCACCCACAAAGTCTATTTTGAGACTCACAGGAATTTTTTGTACCTTTTTCTATATTCTCTTTTTCATTCACAATTCAATAAGAACCATGCGCACAACTCTGATGTTAACCGCGTCGAATATCTTCATGACATTTGCCTGGTACGGCCATCTGAAATTTAAGGAAGTCACTCTGTGGAAAGTGATCCTTGCAAGCTGGGGGATCGCTTTTTTTGAATATTGTCTGATGGTACCAGCGAATCGGATGGGCTATGGAGAATTCAATGCAGTCCAATTAAAAACGATCCAGGAGATCATTACACTCGTGGTCTTCTCCGTCTTTTCCGTTCTCTATCTTAAAGAAGAATTGCGCTGGAATTATGTTGTTGGATTTATTTTTATCATTGCTGCAGCATTCTTTATTTTCAAAAAGTGGTAATAATGAAGCATCTTCGCCCCCAAAATGTGACCCTTCACCAAGCATCGAAGCAATAGATCCTATAGAGAAAAAAGAACATAAATACCAGGATCCCCGAGGGGAATGATCCGTAAATCGAATTGCTTACGAGAGCTGACATAATTCGCTCTGAATTATCCGATCTCACCGAATCTTTTCCGCAATTGACCGAAAACTTCGCAACAATCTCTCATCTACTCTGTAAATTACTGCCGAAGTTCTTTGATATTACTGTCTTTTTTCCGGTTTCTTAAATTATTTTCATCCTCTTGGAAAAAGGATGAAACAATCGTATATTGGAAACCGTAGAAACTAAATCGGTTTCCTACAATATTTTTTTGATACAGCCGTCATTCAATGCAGGAAACCTGCATTTTTTAATGGATCTAGGGAAACTAAAAAAACCATCTCGGTTTCCAGTGACAGATAATAAAGGAGATACAAGTGTCTGATATTGAAATGAAAAACAGAATCTATGAAGCAGCACGCGAAATGTTTTTTGCAAATGGATTCAGCAAAATTACTATGGAAGAGTTTGCTCAAAGTATGGGAATGAGCAAAAAGACTATTTACAAGTTTTTCCCCAGCAAGGAAGAATTGGTAAAAGAAATCACACGGGAGAAACTCCATTCCATTCATGAACAATGCGAATGTTTCAGGACTGACAGTTCCGTGGAATTTATGGATCGTATCAAATCGACAACCAACTATCTCACTGCGGAAATGCAGAAAATGAAACCGCAGTTCTTTCTGGATGTCCAGCGAACCATGCCGGATCTGTGGAAAGAAGTCGACTCGTTCCGAAACGAAAAAGTGACGAACGATTTTGCTCAGATGGTGAAACAGGGAGTTGATCTCGGAATCTTTCGGAAGGATGTCAATGTGCAAGTTTTCGTGTTGATGTACGCTTCGGCTATGCAGACAGTGATCAATCCCTTAGCGTTATCGCATGTTCCGGTTTCTATCGATCAAGCATATCAATCAGCCGTCACTGTCTTTTTCGAAGGAATGATGACGGACGAGGGAAGAAAAAAATACAGAATACAACTCACAGAACAATTGAAAGAAGAGGTTGTCTCATAATGAAACATACAATCGTCGCAGCATTACTATTATTTTTTACGATCAGTATCGCCCAACAAAAACTCTCCCTGACTGTTGAACAGGCAGTGCAAACCGGACTTGAAAACAGCAAGATGCTGAAGTCTTCCCAATTTAAAGTCGTTGCCGCAGAAGCGAAGGCGAGCGAAACGAATGCATTAGGGCTCCCCTCCGTAAAACTGAACGCGGCCTACACTCGATTAAGCGATATCCCTTCGTCAACGTTGACGACGCCGTTCGGTAAATTTGAAATCTCTCCGACGGTGTTAAATAATTACACCGTACGGGCGACGGTGCAACAGCCGTTGTTCACAGGGAATAAAATATCGGGTGCAGAAGATATTGCCGAGTATTCCTATGAAGCGACAAAACAGGATTTCAGTAAAGACAAAGCCGATCTCATCTTCAACGTGAAGAGCACATACTGGAACGTCTATCGCGCCATCGAATTCAAAAAAGTGGTTGATGAGAATGTTGGACAGATAAAGGCACATGCGTCCGATGCCGAGAACATGATGAAACAGGGCCTCCTGACCAATAATGATCTGCTCAAAGTGCAGGTGCAACTCTCCGATGCACTTGTACGCCAGATTGATGCCAAGAACAATGTACTGCTGACAATGATCGCATTGAATAATACACTCGGACTTCCGCTGACGACAGAGATCGAGATCGCATCCTCGCTGCTGCCAAACACTGTGCCGAACCAGGAAATTGATGCATTGGTGAAAAAAGCAGTCGAGAACCGTCCAGAGATTCTCAGTATGAATGCCCGTGTGAAGGCAAGTGAATCGGGCCTTTCCGTAGCCCGTTCCGGTTGGTATCCGCAGGTATATCTTGTCGGAAATTACAATTATCTCCGGCCGAACCAGCGCATATTTCCGACGAAGGATGCATTCAAAGGAACTTGGGATGTCAGCGTTTCGCTCTCCTACGACCTATGGAATTGGAACACCTCCGGAAGTCAGTCGACTCAGGCGGAAGCCCAATTATCTCAAGCAGAGCAGGGATTATCGCAGTTGAAGGACGGCATTACGCTTGAAGTGACACAAAGTTATCTGGCATTGAATCAGGCGAAGGAACGATCTGCTGTGGCACAAAAAGGCGTTGAACAGGCAGAAGAAAATTACCGTGTCACCAATGAACGGTACAAAAAGGGATTAAACGTCAATTCGGACCTGCTCGATTCTGAAGTGGCATTACTGACAGCAAAATTGAATTACATGCAATCACTTGTAGATTATGAACTTGCAGCCGCCCGCCTAACGAAATCGGTCGGTGAATAATACGAAATTCAACCATCAACTAAAGGAATAAGAACAATGACGAAGTATCGAATCATATCAATATCAATCGTAATCCTGGGCGTCTCGCTGGGATTTATTATGAACAGCCAGGCGTCGGATGGCGATGCAAAACAGGAGTCGTCCGCAAAATCAGGCGGAATCGCTACGGCATATTCCGTCTCCGTTGTTACCGCCAGCAAGCAAAATGTTTCCGAACGATTCTCCTCCATCGGAACGATTTCCGCATTCAACGATGTGGCCATCATCTCCGAAACACAGGGCCGCGTGGTGAAAATCTATACCGAAGTCGGCGATTACATGAAGGCCGGCTCTGTCTTGATAGAAGTGGACAGCGAATTGAAGGAAGCGGCGTACAAAACAGCGAAAGTTTCGTATGAAAAGGCAAAGAATGACATGACGCGGTTCGAAGAATTATACAAAGAAAAATCCATTTCGGATTCTCAGATTGAACAGGCTCGCTGGGCATTCCAGAGTGCCGAAGCGCAATACATCGTCGCCCGCCGTCAATTGAGCGATACGAAGATCACCACGCCGATCTCCGGTATTGTCACTGCCCGCAATGTGAACATCGGTTCATTCGTTCAGGGCGCACCGCAGGCTACGCTTGTGGCCAATGTCGTAGATATCTCAAGATTGAAAGTGAAATTGAATGTCGCTGAGAAGGATGTCTTCCGTCTGAAACAAGGCAATAAAGTTGAAATCACAACCGACGTTTTCCCGAATACGGCGTTTACCGGAACAATTGCAACTATCTCTGCCAAAGGAGATGACGCACATACCTATCCGGTTGAAGTTGTTATGGACAATTCGAAACAGCAGCTGAAAGCAGGAATGTTCGCTCAGGTAACCTTCAATCCACAGTCATCCTCTAATGCGCTCATCATCCCGCGTGAAGCAGTGGTCGGCAGCATGAAGGATGCAAAGGTCTATGTAGTAAACAATAATGTTGCGAAACTCCGTACCGTGACGGTCGGTAAAACCTTCGGCACCTCCATCGAAGTGTTGCAAGGACTGAATGTAGGCGAAGTAGTGGTGGTAAACGGCCAGAACAATCTGAAAGACAACGCGAACGTCGTTGTCCGTAACTAATCTAATAAGTGTAGAAAGATACTCTCATGACTATTACCGAATTATCCATTAAGCGTCCTTCGCTAGTGGTGGTGATCTTTACCGTGATTGGCGTGCTCGGTCTATTCAGTTTTAAGTTACTGAACTATGAATTGCTGCCGAAAATGTCCATACCCGTGGTAACTATCACGACCATGTATCCGGGCGCTTCGCCGTACGAAGTGGAAAACAACGTTACAAAAACGATCGAAGACGCAGTCTCCGGCATTGATAAGATCGACAACATCCGCTCCACCTCCTTCGAAGGTTTTTCACTGGTGGTGATGGAGTTCAAGCAGGATGCAAAGATCGACTTTGTCGTGCAGGACGCTTCGCGAAAAGTGAATGCGATCGTCTCCAAACTGCCGACCGACGCGAAAGCGCCGACCGTTTCTAAAATTGCTTTCGACGAACTCCCTGTTCTCCGGCTTGGCGTAACCAGCCAGATGAATTCCCGGGAATTCTATCAATTCATTAAGGATCGGATCCAGCCCCGTATTTCAAAGATGGCCGGCGTTGCACAGGTAGCGTTGAGCGGCGGGGATGAACGGGAGATTAAAGTGAATGTCGATCCGAAAAAAATACGGGCGTATAATCTCTCTATCCTGCAGGTGATGCAGGCGGTTCGCAATGCGAATATGGACTTCCCCACGGGCAAGATTAAAGACAGCGACGAACAGTTTGTTGTCCGTGTAGCGGGAAAATTCAAATCGGTAGATGACCTGCGACAACTCGTCGTCGGACGTTCCCGTCAGGGGGGCGATATCCATCTGGACGATGTGGCGGAAGTGCAGGATGGCTTGAAAGAGCACGCACAGATGAACCGTGTCAACGGCGTTACTTCTGTCGGTATTCAAGTGATCAAACAATCCGACGCAAATACCGTGGAAGTCAGCAAACTCGTCCGCGCAGAACTGATCAAGATTCAGGCTGAATATAAGGAACAGGGGATCTCCTTTGATATTGCACAGGACGGTTCGACATTTACATTAGATGCTGCCAACGCGGTGAAAGAAGACCTTGCCCTTGCAGTATTCATGGTGGCAATCGTCATGCTGCTATTCCTGCACAGCGTTCGGAACTCGATTATCGTACTTATCGCAATCCCGTCGTCGTTGATCGCAACATTCGGTTTCATGTATGCATTTGGCTTTACGTTGAACCTCATGACGTTGCTCGGTATGTCGCTGGTGATCGGTATCCTTGTCGACGACTCGATCGTCGTCTTGGAAAACATCTATCATCATATTGAAAAAGGGGAAGAATCCCGAACAGCTGCATTGCAAGGCCGGAATGAGATCGGTTTTGCGGCGCTTTCTATCACGCTTGTGGACGTTGTGGTCTTCCTCCCTCTATCGTTGGTCGGAGGTTTGGTCGGTAATATCTTGCGTGAATATGCATTGGTTATCGTCGGTTCCACGCTCATGAGCTTGTTCGTCTCTTTCACCGTCACTCCGATGCTTGCTTCCCGTTTTGCAAAACTGGAACGGCTCTCGGATCGGACGTTGATGGGAAAATTCGCTCTCGGGTTTGAAAAGCTGTATCATGCATTTGCAGAACATTACATCCGTATGTTGAAATGGACGCTGAATCATAAGATCCGCGTCGCAATTGCAACCATCGTGCTCTTTTTCGCATCGCTGTCTCTTCCCGCATTGGGATTGATCGGCAATGAGTTTATGACGCAGACAGACCGCGGTGAATTCGGTGTCTCGATCGAGATTGAACCGGGTGCCTCGATCGAACAAACAAACCAGACGACTTTACATGTTGAACGGATTCTGTCCGAGATTCCAGAAGTGAAGAAAGTGTTTTCGGCTGTCGGCGCTCAGGAAAACGGTGCGTTAACTCTTTCCAGCAGCAACCTGACGCAGATGAATGTCGCCCTCGTGCCCAAGAATGAACGAAAACTCTCCACCACACAGGTGGGTGAGTTGATCAAACAAAAAGTAAAAGAGATTCCCGGCGTGAAAGTGTTTGTCAGCCCGATCGGCATTTTCGGTTCGGCAGATCAGGCGCCGATCCAGATCGCCGTAGAAGGGACTGATAACAAGTCAATTCTTGAAGCCGCTGATATCGTTAAGAATGTTATCACCGCTGTTCCCGGCACTGCCGATATCCGCCTTTCGGCCGAAGCAGGTAAACCGGAACTGCAGATCGAGATCGACCGCGCCAAGATGGCACAGCTTGGCCTGACAGTAGCGGATGTCGGCGCTACTCTCCGCGTGGCATTGACCGGCGACGATCAATCCAAATATCGCGAAGGAAATAATGAATATGATATTCGCGTGCAATTCGATGAATTGGACCGCTCGCGGACGGATGATGTCGCCGGTATTGCGTTCATGAACAACCGCGGACAGCAGATCGAATTGAATCAATTCGCTTCGATCTCGTATTCTTCCGGCCCGACCAAACTGGAACGCCGCGACCGTATTGGCGTACTGTATGTGAATGGCCAAACCATCGGCCGGCCGGCAGGTACGATCATGGAAGATTTTAAGAATCAGATCGCCAAAGTCCAGTTGCCGCCCGGTATTTCCCTGGCATATCTCGGTATGGAAAAACAGCGCGCAGAAGGATTCGGCAGTCTTGGAATTGCGATGGGCATCGGCAT
>JBAYJG010000018.1:0-22023 GCA_041665225.1 Bacteroidota bacterium | reverse complement strand
GGGCAATGTTATATTTATGATAATGTTCGTATTGGAAAGAATGTCATTATCCAAGCAGGTGCAGTTATTGGTGGAGATGGATATGGATATTCTCGGAATGACAAAGGAGAATTTGAAAAATTTCCACACGTAGGTGCTGTTTTAATAGAGGACGATGTTGAAATTGGCGCGAATACTTGTGTGGACAGAGGGACATTGGGAAATACCATTATTCGCGAAGGTGCAAAGATTGATAATCTTGTTCATATTGCACACAATGTAACTGTCGGGAAACATGCGGCAGTGATTGCGCAATCAATGATCGGTGGCAGTACCGTAATTGGAGATTACGGATGGATCGCACCGTCGGCATCATTGATGAATGGAATTAAAATTGGAAGTAAGGTAACGGTAGGTCTTGGTGCTGTAGTAACAAAAAATATTCCTGACGGAGAAACATGGGCAGGAGTCCCTGCGCAGCCGCTGAGGGATTTTGTAAGTATTCAAAAAAAATTGAAAGAATTAAAATAGTTACTTTAATTGACTTATATCTCTTTGAAAATGTCGTTATAATTAAGATAATTGTACTGTTTTTTAAATTAGGCTCAAGAATTTAACGCAACAAAATATTCAGAAGGGTATTTTGTTGAATGGAAAACCAGTACAGTCGACTTACAGCCGAAGACTGAGAGATCATCAGTTGAATGGTCTCCCAATACAAATCGAGTGCTGCAATAGCGCGACGACTAAAGAGACATCGAAGCACCATCGTTCAAGAAATAGCTCAAGGGTCACGAATCCAGAACGAGTATAGCACCGTTCGGTCACAAGAAAAGCGCTAGAGCGAGCATCACAGAGACATCGGCAGAAGAAACTTGATAATCCAAAACTCTGGAAGTTCGTGTGCGCAAAACTTACTTAGCGGTGGTCACTTGAGCAGACAGCTTGAATGTTGCAAGAAACCTATCCAGGCCAAACCACAATGAGTGTGTCACACGCGTGCATCTACACTTACAGTTATCTGCTGTCATAGGGATCGTTGAAAAAGGAACTTATTCACTATCTTCGGCAGCACAAGAAAAAACGTAAGGACCCCAAACGATCAACCGATAAACGTGGCAGTATACCCAATATGATCTCCAACGAAGAACGCAGAGCGGAAGTTGCTGACCGCAGTGTTCCTGGCCAATGGGAAGGATATCTGATCATGGGAAAGCGTCACGCCTCAGCTTTAGGCAGTTTTGTCAAAAGAACTACCCGGACAGAGAAATAAAACACGTTCAAAAACTATTGAATGAACGTCCGCGTAAAGCTTTAGATTTTGCTACTCCAAAAGAATCATTTAATCAACTATTAACCCTGTTGCATTAAAAACTTGATTGTACCTAATTAAGGATATAGAGTTTGTTCCTAGCACTTCATACGAAAGTATATTGTTGTTATATATAACGTACCAGGAATAATATAAAAAGATTAAACATCCCCAATGCCATTTATTGGTTCTCACATCAAATTATTTTATATTAGCAAAATAATTTGAAAGATTTTTATATGACTGAAGCAAAATATCAAATTCCTCTTATCGAACCGTACCTGGGAAAACAATCACGCACATATGTCAACGAATGTTTTGATACGAAATGGATCAGTTCGCGGGGCCATTTTATCGGTGATTTTGAAAAAGCGTTTGCATCCTTTGTGGGGACAAAGTATGCCGTTGCCGTCTCCAATGGAACCACCGCGTTGCATCTGGCGTTGATTGGATTTGGCATCGGGGAAGGCGACGAAGTGATCGTACCGGACCTTACCTTTGCAGCAACGATAAATTCCGTCCTTCATGCCAAGGCAAAACCCGTGTTGGTGGATATCGATCCAGTGACCTGGAATATTGACCCCAAAGCGTTTCAACAAGCAATAACATCAAAAACTAAAGCTGTGATTCCTGTCCATTTGTATGGATATCCAGCTGCTATGGACGAAATCAAAGAGATAACATCAAAACATTCAATCTGTATTGTTGAAGATAGTGCTGAAGCACATGGCGCAAAATATAACAATGTAAAAGCGGGCGCGCTCGGAGATTGTTCCGCTTTCAGTTTTTATGGTAATAAAATCATTACCACTGGTGAAGGTGGAATGATTACGTTGAACGATGAAAAAATCTATAACAGAATTACCGTGCTCCGTGATCACGGAATGAACAAAAAAGACCGCTATAAATATGATGAAGTTGGATATAATTATCGAATGACCAATCCCCAGGGAGCGTTGGGGGTCGCACAGCTTCTCGAAATTGAAGAGATATTATCATATCGAAAGAAGATCCAGCAATGGTATGAAGAACGGCTCAATTCGGTTCGCGGCGTTGTTCTCCGCAGAGATCATCCCGGAGTAGAAAGTGTTAATTGGTTGTTTACCTGTTTGGTGGATCGACGGGACGATGTGATCAAAAAATTGGAAGAGGCAAAGATTGAATCCCGTCCGATGTTCTTCCCGTTGCATGAAATGCCAATCTATAAAAATTATCTGCACGGTACATATCATAATTCCCAAAAGATTTCATATCGCGGAATCTCGCTGCCAACCTATTACGGAATGCCGGAATCATTTGTTGACAGGGTGTGTACCGTAATTAAACAGAGTGTGGAGTCGTAATGCCTGCAGAGCCATTTAAGTTTGACGGTGTTCTTGATGAGTGGAAAAAAAATCAGATTATGCGCTTTTGCAAAAAAAGCGTATTGGATGTCGGATGTAATAGCGGAGAGTTGGTCGGATATGTGAACTCTATCGGCCATTATGCGGAAGGCATTGATAATAGTGAACCGTTAATTACGCAGGCAAAACAAAAATACCCTTCATCAACATTTCATCTGGGGCAGGACCTTTCGATATTCTCCGATAATCAATTTGAATCCATTGTTGCCTGGAATGTGTTGGAGCATATTCCGGATGATATTGGTGTGCTGAAAGAATTTTTGCGCATTGCCAAAACGAATGTTATTCTTTCAATTCCGAAAGAGGATGAACTTTCGCTGCCCTACTCCCGTGTTACCTATCGACCATACGTCGATCCGACGCACGTGCATTATTACACTCGCGAAATCCTCCAACAAATGATTTCCAGCATTGGGAACTACGAGGTGTATTTTGAAGATACCACCCGTGTGCGGCCGCTGCTTGCTTACAATAAACTCGGCATTCCGTTATGGCTCTGCAAAGGTATTGATTCGTTCTTCTGGTCCATCGGAACATCCAAAGAAGTATTTCATGCGAATATTATGGTTGTGATAACTAAACCCTGATCGGTATCCTCATTATGCGAATAGGCATTTACCTCAAACTCATTACGCCACAAGCGGGCGGCGGATTCACCTACCAGGATGAGTTGATGAGGGCATTGACGGTGTTAAAAAATCATCATCATCACTTCGTCTTGTTGTGCCAGGGCGACGGTGTTGTTCCCATCGAAGAAAGCCCCAATGTCCGGATAGTGAAATTGGGATCGAATCTTTTTCGAAGAATCCTTACAGTGTTCGGAGTGACACATCTTGGACAGGATCTCCAGACTGTGTTTAACAAAAAATTTTCTCTCGTGTCGCCGCGAATATTGAAAAATGAACACATTGATATTGTTTGGTATCCTGCCGGAGCGCTGTTTGGATCATTGACTGTGCCATATATTGCCACCGTATGGGATTCGCAGCACCGGTTGCAGCCATGGTTTCCGGAACTGAGTACCGGTGGGGAATGGTTTTTTCGTGAACGTCATTATGAAGTTTGGCTGAAACAAGCGGCCTATGTCATTGCCGGGAATAATGCCGGCAAAGAGGAGGCGGAACGATTTTACGGTATTCCCTCAGCGAACATCCGTTTGTTAGCGCATCCTACACCGCAATTTGCTCTTGAAGTGAAGGAACAAGTTAAGAGTGATATTAAGGAACGGTTTTCAATTTCCGATCCTTTCATTTTTTATCCGGCACAATTTTGGCCCCATAAGAATCAACAGTTACTGATCAAAGCAGTTCATCATTTAAAAGAAAAATACAAGATATCGATTTCAGTTGCATTACCGGGTTCCGATAAAGGGAACAAGGGACATATCCGGGAAATGGCGGAACGATATGGTGTATCCGATCAGGTTCATTTCCTGAATTTTGTATCACGCGAAGAATTGATCTTTCTTTATCAAAACGCATTTGCGTTGGTGATCCCTTCCTTTTTTGGTCCGGAAAACTTCCCTCCTCTGGAGGCATTTGCACTAGGGTGCCCCGTTGTAGCGGCCAACGTTGCCGGAGCAAAAGAACAATACGGTGATGCTGCGTTATTTTTTGATCCGAAGAATCATCAAGAACTTGCAGATCATTTGAAGAGAATGCTCACAGATACAAGGATACACAAGGATCTGATTAAACGGGGAAAAAAGAGATCAAAAGAGTGGACGAACAAGGATTATGTGGAAAAGATGATTTCGCTCTTCAACGAGTTTGAATCAATCAGAGATTGCTGGCCTCGAGCGTAAGATCATTTAAAATCGTTGACAATTGTCCTGCGATTTGTTCTCTGCTGAACTGTACTGCAATCGAAGGATTCGGAAAGCACGATCGAAGTTGTTCAAACATATCATTCTGTTGGTAATTGTACGGAAGAAGAATCCCTGCGTTTGCCTGTTGTAAGATTCCCCCAACCTCACTATTGTCATCCCCAAATGCGATAATACGGTTACCAGTTCGCAAATATTCGAACAACTTTCCGGGAACATGTCGTTTTTCCGTCGCACAAACGATCAAGTACGACGCGTTCAGCATCTCCTTCACCACTTCGTGATAGGGGAGGAATCCGACAAAATCAGTATGTGCGTCTAATCCTGCGGCAGCGACCGAACGTTTGATCCCGGGACTGACCGTCCCAACGAATCGAAGGCGAAGGTTTCTTCCGCGGTCGATCTCTGATCGTATATTTTTCCACAATCCTTCCGGGTTTTGATAATCAAAGATGTTTCCTGCATGGAGAATTACTTCCTGCTTATTATCCCGTTTAGGAATTATCTCATTGGTAAAATTCTCTTCATTGTACCCCCAGTACAACACATGGGACTTTTTTTCGATCCAGGGATATTTCTTCACGTACTCTTCGCGGGCGCTTTGCGTTACAAAAACGATCCGGCGTGCGTGTTTTAAAGTCGACCGCTCAAAATGGCGGTCGAGAGCAAGTGTAATAGGATTACGCTTGAAATCTTTGTAATACACGATATCGACCCAGGGATCGATCAGGACGGGAATATGAGGGATTCCATATTTAACGCTCAGTTTCTTTCCGATCAAATGGGAACTATGCGGCGGTCCGATGGAGACGATAGCTTTGGGGCGTTGTGAAGCAATAAGTCCTTTTCCGCCATTCACCGCCGAAAAATACCACCCGATCCGCGCATCCGGAACGAACAAATTCATTCTGATCCAAATTGCCAACCGGTGTTTCCAGTCAGTCGAATTCAACGAGATCGTTTCAGAAGCGATGAGCGGAGTATCAGAATTCTTTCCGAGGAATTTTCTGTAAAGATCGAACGGTTCATTTGCAGAGGTCTTTACAACGGTGATTTCTTTTCCAACAGCATCCATGAGGCTTTCGTCTTTATGGGAAAAAGAATCCTCATCGACGGTAAGAACACTTGGCAACCATCCATGCTTCGGCAGATGTTTAATAATGAATAACGGCCAGTGTAACGACGCTTTCCCGGAAGGGGGCCAGAAGTATGAAATAAATAGGACGTTATTCATTGGAAATCATTTTGTTAACCACAAGTCGGCGATCGTTTCGCCTTTCCAATTCAACTGAAGAAGAAGATCGCATACTTCACGAACTGCACCATGGCCACCTTCGGCTTTTGTGACATAGTCTGCAACTTTTTTATTGAGATCTGTGGCGTTGGATGGAGCAGCAGCAAATCCCGCTTTTTTCAATACAGGTAGATCATTGATGTCGTCTCCGATATAGGCGAGTTCCTGCCATGTCAATGAATATTTCGTAAGAAGCTCTTCAACAGCGGCAACTTTATTAATGATGCCTTGATAAAGATCGGTCACTTTCAGCCGTTCTGCACGTCGTTCTACGATTTTTGTCTTTTCCGTTGTTACAATTGCGACGATGTATCCAGCTTTTTGCATTAGACTGATTCCCATACCGTCTCGGATGGAGAATTTCTTCAGTTCGATGCCTTCGTCGGAATAATAGGCGCCGCTGTCGGTCAGGACGCCGTCGACGTCGGTAACAAGGATTTTGATTTTTTTAAGTTTTGCAGTGAGAGTTTTTTTCATATGTCCAAAATTATTCTGTGTGCCATAAACTACGAAATATTTTCTTCATCCCAAAGGCAGTTACACAGAGAATCATAGCTATCATAAATACAAAACCCCGAACAGATCCGTTCGGGGTTTTGTGAGAAATTATTTTGTGCCGATTATAAAACTGTTTTCAACTCTTCGGTGAATTTTCCTTTGGATTGAAGTCCGATCAATTTTTTTATAATTGTACCATTCTTGTCGATAAAGAATGTTGTCGGGTAGCCGCGCAATCCGCCGATTGCCTGTTGCAAGTCTCCCTGATAATCGATAACGACTTGATATGGCATATGATATTCTTTTGTGAATGATGCGACGAGTTCCATTGCATCTTCTCCAAGGTCCGCTGAGATACCAATGACCAATGCGCCCTGGGGTGCAAATTCGTTATTCAATTCCACCAGGTCCGGGGTTTCTTTGATGCACGGTCCACACCACGTCGCCCAGAAATTCAACACCACCGGTTTTCCTTTTGTGTATTCCTCGAACGATACCTGTTTGCCGGTAGCATCGTACCATGAAAAATTAGGCACCCGATCGGCACCGGATTTTTCGACAGTCTGCAGCAGTGAAACGTTCTCCTTATACTGGACTGTTGATTGCTGCTGTTGAGGGGTTTGCTGCGATTCGGCTTTGGGTTGGCAGGCAGAGAGAGTCAATACCAGTAATGCGATGAAAAACAGTTTCATTCCTTTGAATCCTTTTCGGTTAATAGTGCGATCAATTCATTTTTATTCATTTTACTGACAGCGGAGCAGAGGGTGTTCTTATATCGCCACATGACAAGTGTCATATTGTCCTCGAGCTCGCGTACATACCAATCGGTTTTTTCCAGTTCCTCGCGCGCTTCGTCCGGCAGACCGATTGTAGTTCCATCCATCGCTTCATTCATCGATGCCTGATAGATATAAATAATATCTTTATCGCGAACTCGGTAAACAACATGGGCAAGCTTCACACCGTTAAAGCTGGAAAGCCTACCGGCGCAAGAACTGCATCCTTTCATTTTCGGAACATTAACATCGAATGATACTTCCTTGGTCAGAAATGAATGGACATTTTCTTCGGTGCTGATCAGCTGCGGTTCGATCGATCCGCCAATGACTGCCTGATAATTCTTAAGCGATTGGGAGATGATGTTTGCTTCATCGGACATACTATTGTGTGATGGTGCAAAGAGGGAATAGAGTCCGACGGCAACTGCAGCAAATGCGACCAGTGCAATCACCGGATTTAATCTGAACCCAAAGAGCTTTTTTATCCACGAAGTATTGGATTGGTGAAGGGTGGTGTTCACTATGGAATAATACACATCCGCAGGAACACTTTCCAACTTGAGCTTGTCGTGAACGATGTTCTTTGTTGCTTTCAGTGATTGATATTCAAATTGACAATGCGGGCAGACACGGGCGTGCTGCATCAGTTCGTTAGTGCGTTCTTCGGACAATCGTTTATCGATGGCCTCGCAGACGCATTCTTTGAATTCATTGCACTTCACACGAACACCTTAATATCAATATTAATCTTTAGCCTCTTTATCGATAAAACCACGCTGCTTTGCGTAGTCATATAATTTCACGTACAACAGTTTTCGTCCGCGATGAAGACGGGAGCGGACCGTGCCGACTGGAATCTGTAAAAATTCGGCAATCTCTTCGTAGGCCAATCCCTCGATATCACACAAAATTACTACCGTACGGAACTCTTCTGGGAGTGATTCGAGCGCGGCAGACACATCGTCATCGAGCAACTGCCCGAACATCTTTTCCTGAAGATCATTATCGTCGCCGTTGCGGTCACGGACGAGATTATAGAATCCTTCAATCTCATCGTAATCAACTTTGTCCGGTTCTTTCACTTCCTTGCGGTACACGTTGATATACGTATTTTTCATTATCCTAAACAGCCACGCCCGTAAGTTCGTTCCTTGTTCGAACTTGTTCCAGAAGCGATATGCTTTCAGAAATGTCTCCTGGAGAAGATCGTTGGCATCCTCCTTGTTTCCGGTCATTCGTAGAGCGTAATTGTACAGCACTTCCATATGAGGAAGAGTCTGTTGCTCAAACTCCTTGTGGACAGGATTGTGCTCTATGGCGGCAAAAATGATTGGAAACATTGGTTTTTCTCTACTCTGCCGCTGGTTTCATAACAACGGCAGAAAGCGTCATAGTTCCGATAGTGATTGACAAATTTTACCAACTTACCAAAAACTTGTCTGATAAACAATTATGCTATGTAGATTGAAAGTATTGTTTTGGAGTGATTTTTGCCACCCTGCTGGTATTCTTTCAATTATTATAGGGCGTACGCACGAAACACAGGTGCTCATTTAAAATGCCAACTTTTTGGTATTGCTCCTTTTGATCAATCATTGTACACTGAACATATTAATTTTCTTAATCACCCAATCACTGTATTGTACCTGAATTGAACTATGAAAAGTGGTGTGGAGGTGTAATTTTAGTAAGAGGTTCGATTTGAATTCAATACTGTGACCGAAGAGTAACTATACGTAATTAGCATTACATTGAAGACACAACATCGTTTTCCAACCCCGTGCACGTCTATGATCGGCAAGCTCTTCATCGTTTTGTTTATCATGTGCTCTTTTTCGTATTCCGGCTCGGGAATTTTAGAAGGCCGTATTACCGACAAGAACAGCGGTGATGGTTTGCCAAGTGCGGTCGTTCGTATTGTTGACAGCAAAATCGGAACGGTGACGGATGAAGAGGGATATTTTACTATCCGCGGACTGCAAAGCGGTAACTATGATATAGAAGTTAGTCTTGTTGGATACAGAAAAGTACTGTATAAAAAAGTCGAAATCCTTTCGCTGCATCCTACCCGTTTAGATGTCCACCTTGAACCATCCGCCATCGATCTGCAAACCGTGGAAATCATCGCACATAAAGAACTAATCCAGCGCGATGTGCCGTCCACTGCGTATGCAATCTCATCTATAAAACTCGAACAGCTTCCCGTTACCTCCGTTCAAGATGTCTTGGCACTGCAACCCGGCATAACCGTTGAAGGAAATGTTCGCGGTGGAAAAACCCAGGAGGTTCTGTATCTCATCGACGGCATGCCGCTGCAAGATTTAATGAAGGGAGGTTCATCGGGAGATATTCCAAAGAGCGCAATATCGGAAATCAACATTTATACCGGGGGCTTCGATGTTGAATATGGCAATGCTCTTTCCGGCGTTGTTAATATTATGACCAAGTCAGGCGAAAACCGATTTATCTCCGGCGCCCGTTTTGAGAAAGACGATTGGTTTGCCTATGACTGGAATAAGCAAATCAGCAAGTGGTCCGAGATGGAGGCATATTCCCGCGGACCGATATTGAAAGACCAGTTGTACTATTTTACTGCCCACACCGTACGGCTTACTGACGGCGAATACTGGCAGGATGCAGGTGTGTTCTTCCCGTCGCCGATCAGTACCGAATATATGGGTATTGGCAAGATCGATGTTGTATCGGGGCAGAATTCCCGGCTTTCTTTTCACACGATATACAATTATGCACAATGGCGTGATTACGAGTTTACATGGCGGTATAATTTATCAGGATTACCCAAAAGAGAAAAGAATACTGTTCGATTAGGACTTTTATACACCGATACGCCGATAAAAAACCTCACCTATACTATTCAATTAGGGTATTCTCTGTTGCACAACCATATCGGTGATGATTCGAAAACGATGACTGCCATTTCTCCGTACCAATATGATATTTATCTGCGGTACATCGTTCGCGGTACTCGAAATTGGTGGGCAGATTCGAAACAAAAAGTATATACTGCAAAAGCCATATTGACGTACGAAGTCAACAAACTTCATTATTTAAAGATCGGCGGCGATATCAATCAATATGATATTTTCTCCGATCTCCTCAAATATGAGCCGACGCTTTCGTATTTTGGGAAACCGATTGAAACAGCACCGTTACTGAACTACAGCAATCAATACCATTATCTGCCTCTTTCCGGCAGCGTGTTTGCACAGGATAAAATTGAATTCCAGCGCGATGGCGCAATTTTTTCTGCAGGTTTCCGTTATGATTTTCATGATTCTAAAGCGGAACGTCCTGTGGTGGAGTTCATTCCAACCCGGTCAAATGAGTTTACACAAAAAGTGGCATCGAAACTCCCTTCGTCGCTCAAACAGCAATTCAGTTTGAGAACGTCGTTTTCTGTCCCCACAGGTCCTTCAAGCATTTTCTTTATCAATTTCGGACAGTTCTTCCAGATGCCGCTGTTCGATTACCTCTATTCGGGGATAAATCCGGTTCAGCTGCGCGGATTATCAAAGAACGTGCTCAGCGGAAATCCCGACCTTCTGCCGGAACGAACGGATGCGTGGGAGATTGGATTTAAACAATTGTTGCAGAACAACTATGTCATTTCATTTACGTTCTTCAAAAAACTGACCTCCAACCAGGTTGATTCCAAAACCCTGGTACCGTTTGACAGTAAATTTGCCGGAGATTATGGATTTGCCTCCTACGTTAACAATGCCCAGGCACGAGCGCAAGGGGTCGAGATTGTCTTCATGCGTGAATCCGACGAACAATTTACCAACAGTGTTTCCTACACATATATGGTGGCGCGCGGTATCAGTGAAACGGCCGATCAGTCGATCAATTATGCACAATGGGGATTTGCCGTCGCTCCGGTGGATCATTACTTGAGCTGGGATCAACGCCATACGATTAAAGTTGATGTCAATGCAAAACTCTTTTGGGGCATTTCAGCCAATGCAACAGCGATTTTTAATTCACCTCGTCCGTATACACAATATCCAACAAGAGACGGTTTCACTCCGGTAGATCCCACCAAGGAGTTTATTCCAAACAATGTACGGATGAAGTCGACAATATTTTCAAACATCAAAGTGACAAAAACGTTTGAGATTGACGATCTCTTTCCATCCAAGGTTACCGTGTATATTGATAGCAGAAACTTGCTGAATTACCAGAATGTGAAATGGTATGATTCCAACGGAAAAATCGGAGGAGAACTCGGAGATCCGACTGCATATTATTCACCTCGAAGAACGCGGATTGGTCTATTATGGGAATTTTAACAATGAAACAATTCTTCATTATTGTCGGTTGCAGTTTCTTCATACTCTCGTGCAATGAATCGTTCCCCTTGCGGAATGATCCCGTGCTGCCGCTTACGGGTACAGTAGATGTCACTAATATGTCGTTATTTGCTCCGAACGGACCGCTCTATCAGCCGGATATAGTTTTTCTTGCAACGGTAAAAAATATGTATGATGAAACGCTGCAGGGGTTGGGAGATTTTAAGGGAGTTGTTGAAGTGGTGTGGGAACGAGATACGACATTTCGGAAAACGTTCTATCTGAACAAAAGCTCATTGACTGAAAACCGGAGATATAAGTATGATGCTTCCACGAATGTCTTGACGATGGATCCGAATGACCAAATCCAATTCATTTATCGATGGGACTATAGAACCGATGACGGCCGGAGGTTAGACAGTGCGTTTGTTCTAGTGCTTGATGAAGTATGTTATGCTGTTACATATATTTCCGGCATGGGCAGGAAGGGTACAAAAATTCGATATTGGCGCCCCAGACAATATACATACGAACGATTTATTATTTCAGGATACATTAAAGCATTTAAAGATCTTGCCGCAATACAAATTCCTCCACATGGTATTACGATTCTCTACGAAACCTTCAAAAAAGATGCATGCCGGTCATTTCCCGGGGGCGGTGGGTAATAGTGTATGCAGTAGATTCCCGAGAATACGAATTTAAAGACCAATTCTTTATCTTGTTCAAAGGGAAAAGGATAACTATATTATTAAATATTCATTATTTCCTGGAAAGACACATATGATCATTTCAATTCCTAAAGAACCAAAAGAAGAAACCAGAGTTTCGGTTGTACCGCTCACAGTGGAGAAACTCAAGAAAAAAGGGGCCGAAGTTCTTATCGAAGCCGGTCTCGGCGCGTCTATCGGGTATTCCGACAAAGAGTATACAACTGCCGGCGCGAAGATTGCTCCGAACAGGAAAAAACTGTTGGCAACAGGAGATGTTATCGTTCGGCTGCGCAAACCGGAAGCAAAGGAGCTCGTACTGCTGAAAAAAGGTGCAATCCACATCAGCTATCTCGATCCCTTCAACGAATCGAAGCTGCTTGCGGATTTTGCCAAGAAAAATATCTCCGCGATCTCCATGGAGATGATACCGCGTTCCACTCGTGCGCAAAAAATGGATGCGCTGAGCTCGCAGGCAAGTCTTGCGGGATATGCTGCGGTGCTTGTAGCGGCAAACAATATTCAAAAGATCTTTCCGATGATGATGACACCGGCCGGCACGATCCAGCCGTCAAAAGTATTCATTATCGGTGCGGGCGTTGCAGGTCTGCAGGCAATAGCAACGGCGAAGCGTCTCGGCGCAAAAGTGGATGCATTTGATACGCGCCCGGTTGCGAAGAACGATGTTCTCTCTCTCGGCGCGAAGTTCGTCGAAATTGATCTCGGTGAAACAGGGCAGACCGCACAAGGATATGCAAAAGCGTTGACGGAAGAACAACTGAAGAAACAGCGTGAGGTGATGAAGCAATATTGTGCTGCCGCCGATGTTGTTATTACCACCGCGCAAGTGTTCGGACGCAAAGCACCGGTCATCGTCACCAAGGAGATGGTGGAAGCGATGAAGCCCGGAAGCATTCTGGTGGATCTTGCCGTGGAAACAGGCGGAAACGTCGAAGGGGCCGTTGCAGGGAAAATTGTTGAAAAGAACGGCGTGAAGATTATCGGAATAAAAAATATGCCGGCACGCGTAGCAATGAATGCCAGCCAGATGTATTCCAACAATCTCTTCAATTTCCTGGAAGAGTTCTGGAATAAGGAAACAAAGCAGTTCGATTTGAAACTGGATGATGATATCATCAAAAGCTGTCTGATTACTCATGGCGGAAAGATCGTTCACCCGACCTTTGTGCCGAAAAAAAATGAAAAAAAATAATCACGCCGGAAACGGCGCCAACGAACGTTGGATTTTCCACGAGGAGAACCTATGAGCAATGAGTTTATACCATTAATATATATTCTGATCTTGGCCGGTTTTGTCGGTTTTGAGATCATAAAGAAAGTTACCCCAACACTGCACACGCCGCTGATGTCTGCCACCAACGCGATCTCCGGTATTTCGCTGGTCGGTTCGCTCGTCGCAGCGGGCAGTGATCACTTCACCGGACAGATGCTGGGATTAGTTGCAGTGACCGCAGCAACCATCAACGTTGTCGGCGGATTCATGATTACTGAGCGCATGCTGAAGATGTTTAAGAAGAAGGAGAAAAAATCATGAATTATTCCATGGAATTTGTCTACCTCATTTCTTCTGTCTTATTCATCCTGGGGTTGAAAGGATTAAGCCATCCCGAGAGTGCACGGCGCGGTATGCATTTAGCCGAAGTCGGTATGTTCCTTGCCGTTGTCGGAACATTGGTCAGCGGAAGGATCCTCACATGGGAATGGATCATCACCGGCGTCGCGATCGGATCTGCAATTGGCGCTGCAATGGCAATCTTTATGCCGATGACTGCCATGCCGCAGCGAATTGCGCTGTCGCACGCATTTGGTGCGTTGGCAGCCGTTCTTGTTGGTGTGAACGAATATATTGAAAAAAGCAGCCTTGGTGAAATCACCCAGGGATTGATGAGTGCGATCGGTTTTGAATTGCTCTTCGGTGCGCTCACAGTTACGGGAAGTTTGATGGCATTCGGGAAACTGAATGAAATGATTAAAGGCGCGCCGATCACGTACAAAGGACAGAATATCGTCAACATTACTCTATTTTTCGTGACGGTAGGAATGTTCATCTATCTGATTTTCTTCCCGTATGACGTCACTATTTTCTATACAATGATTGCTCTGTCATTCCTCATCGGTATCTTCATCGTGATGCCTATCGGTGGTGCTGATATGCCGGTGGTCATCTCATTGATGAATTCGTATGCAGGTCTTGCTGCTGCGGCAACGGGATTCGCCATCGATAACAAAGTACTGATTATTGCCGGTTCACTAGATGGATCATCCGGATTCATTCTTTCCATTATTATGAGCAAAGCTATGAACCGGTCGTTTGCTAACGTACTGTTCGGTGCCGTCGGAACGCCGCAGGTGGATACATCGAACCTTCATGAACAACGCCCGATCACCCGCTTCGGAATTGAGGATACGAAATTTGTTCTTGAACAAGCGGAACGGGTCGTGGTTGTTCCGGGATACGGAATGGCAGTTGCGCAGGCGCAACATACGGTTCGTGAATTGAGCGATGAACTGGAAAAACGCGGCATCAAAGTTGAGTTTGCGATCCATCCTGTTGCAGGACGCATGCCGGGGCATATGAACGTGCTGCTGGCGGAAGCGAATGTTTCCTACGATCAATTACTGGAAATGGAAGTGATCAATCCGACAATGGATACGGTTGACGTCTGTATCGTCATCGGAGCCAACGACGTAGTCAATCCTGCAGCGCGCACTGATAAAGGCAGCCCGATCTACGGCATGCCGATCATCAATGTAGATAAAGCAAAAACGGTTATCGTGATGAAACGGTCCATGGCAACAGGATTTGCCGGCATTGAGAATCCGCTCTTCTATGAACCGAATACGAAAATGTTGTTCGGCGATGCGAAGAATGTGATGCAGGAATTGGTAGCGGAATTCAAAAAAGGATAACTACAATATCAAATTACAATGAACGGGGAGACGGCATTAACGCCGTCTTTCTGTTTTTATACTGCCTGTTCACAACTGGAAATACCTTATGTCTGGAAAAAATACCGAATATCTCCTTGGTGTCAATCAATCCGAATTTGACCGGCTGCAGTTTCAGCACAGTGTCTGGCGATCCAATACGAATGCATTCTTTGACAGGATCGGTGTGGGAAAAGGGTGGCATTGCCTCGACGTCGGCGCTGGGCCAGGATTTGTCTCGTTCGAACTTCGGGATCGTGTAGGGGAAACGGGATCTATAACCGCGCTGGAACCGTCGACGATGTTTTTGGAATGGTTCGCTGAACAGGTAAAGCAACAACAATGGAAAAACGTCCATGTAGTGAACGGCACTGCAGAAGAAACCGGTCTGCCGGAACAGAAGTACGATCTGATCTTCGTCCGTTGGGTGATTGCATTTGTAGCGCAGCCGGAAAAATTCCTCACACAGCTGCTTTCAGCGTTGAAACCGAACGGCATCATCGCAATCCAGGATTATTATTATGAAGGTTTGTCCGTGTATCCGCGGGGCGGAGCGTTCGACGGAATGGCGGATATTGTTCGGGCATATTATGACACTGTGAACGGCGATCCGTACATTACCGGAAAAATTCCTTCATGGTTTAAGAAATATAATCTTCAGACAATTGATTACTCGCCGCATTCCTACGCCGGAGGACCGGAGAGTCCTATCATGGAATGGGGACATCGTTTTTTCTCCACACATATTCAACATATGGTGGATAAACAATTGATGACGCAGTCACAAGGTGATGCAATGCTGGCTGACTGGATTGCGCACCGAAATAATCCTGATGCGCTGTTCTTTTCCCCGATTGTTGTGGATGTGGCAGGAAGGAAATTGAAATAATAAAAAAAAAGGCGCTCATGAGAGCGCCTTTTTTGTTTGGTAGATTGAAATTCTATTTCAATATGGTTAAAACTGTTCCGCCACCCATCATCGCTGGCAGCGTTGCTTCGCTCTTGATCACAACCCGGTCTGTTGCCGAGATCCAGGAAATGCTTTTCACTCCGTCGCCGTCGGCGGGAGCCATTTCAACTTTATAGGCGTCGATGATTCCCTTTGGGGTTGTTATCTTTTCGGTGCCCAGAAATTTAATGATATTCTTTTTTGCAGTAGCGTTCATTGTAATGAACGAGTTGATCGAAGCTGAGTAACCTTCTGCAAAAGGAAGAGTTGCAAGGATCACTTCGGCAGAGGAAGCATCCGGCAAGAAGGGAGATTCTACAATTGCGTTGACAGGCATGGTTTGCCCGCCCATTTCCATTTTTCCTTCCACTGATGTCGTCGTGTAAGTGAATGTCAGTTTCGCAGGTCCCTGGAGCGCATCACGTTTCAATGGCAGGAGCGATTGTGCATCGTATTCTACAACATCGGTGCCTGAACCCATTGCTCCGCTCATTTCTTCGGTGATCCTGTATACTTTCGTATTTTCCCGGTTGGTCAGTTCAACAGTTCGTTTTACTGTCATGGAGAATTCTTGGCCGCGAGTATTGATCTTGGATTCGTACAAGAATGTCCCCACTGTCATTAAAGCAGGATTAAACTTTACTGTTCCTGCGGATGGGCTCACCGCTTTCAGAGAGATCGGCATTGTCACTGTTGCAACATCCACAGTAATTTCATCGAATTTCTTTTGAATATCTGCCGGAATATCTTCCTGGACACGTCCGCCGAGATGTTTGGCGAAGAATTTTTCCATCGCAACGGTCATTGCCAAACGGTTTTCGCGCCCCTGGAAACCATGTCCTTCGTCCGGTGCAACCATGTATTCAACTGACCGGCCGAGATCCCGCATCGCAATAACAATCTGATCTGACTCTGCTTTTTTCACCCGCGGATCATTCGCTCCCTGAACCACGTACAACGGTGATTTGATCTCCTTAGCGGAGTTCAACGGAGATTGTTTCTGCAGCATCGCCAGTTCATCCGGTTTTTCCATATCTCCGACACGGATCGCAAACATCTTTTTCATCGGCGCCCAATATGGCGGGATGGAATTCAACAGTGTAACGATATTCGAAGGGCCGACAATGCTGAATCCTGCCGCATACAGATCCGGCGTAAAGGCCAAACCGGCGAGTGTTGCATAGCCGCCGTACGAACCGCCGCAGATCGCCACACGTTTCGGATCCGCGATCCCTTCTTTGATCAGGTATTGCACTCCGTCGGTGATATCGTGCTGCATCGCACCAGTGCCCCATTCCTTGTTGCCGGCATTGAGGAATTTCTTTCCGTAACCAGTGGATGCACGGAAGTTCGGCTGCAGAACAGCATAACCGCGATTAGCAAAAAATTGTGCATACGAGTTATAGCCCCACACATCTCTGCCCCATGGACCGCCGTGAATGAACATGATGACCGGAAGTTTTTTGGGTGCGATCCCTTTTGGCACGGTAAGATATGCAGGAATTGTTAATCCGTCCCGGCTTTTGTACCGGACCGGTTTCATCGGTGCTAGATTTTCGCTCGGCAGATTTGGACGCGATTTATATACCAGTGTTGCCGTTCCTGTTTTGGTATTGTAGATATATCGAGAACCCGGATCGACATCGCTTGCGACACTGACCATCCACATCGTTTCATCTTCGGTCATATTGGCAAACCCGATCTCTCCGGGAGGAAGAACCTTCTTCATCTTCTTGAAATCCGATTCGAATTGTTTATCCTTAAAATAGATACGCACACGGTCACCGAGATAGATTGTTGCCAGCAGTTTATCGGTTTTGTCTGAAAAGAGCGGACCGCTGAAATCCACTTCGTTCAACGGATCTTTTTCAATAACGGTTGTTTTTAGTGTCTTTAGATCGAGCAGCTCAAACTGCTGTTTGTCGATGTTTCCTTTGTTCGTGGTGATGTAAATCTTTTTATCATCCGGTGTGAAGCGAAGCGTGCCGAACGACTCATCTGCCGTTGCAGAATAAATTGGCACGAGTTTGTCTCTTTCGACGGAAAGCAGTTCTGTTCCGCCGTCGGGTGTTTGTCTGAACCCCAATCGCACATTTCCCTTGTTATCGATATCCCATCCAGCAACATTCTCGTCGTTCTTCCGCAAAAGTGTTTTTTCTCCGGTCTCAATATTCAGCCGGTACACATCATGCAGTTCAGGCTTCCGGTCATTCAAACCGATGATGATCTCGTTCGGAGTCTTTTTCGGAACATCATAGATATAGGCCCGCACTTTTTCCATCGGTGTCAGATCACGAGCAGGAGGAACCGGGTCACCATGATCGGCAGGATTGACTGCATAGATGCGGAAATTTTCATCTCCACCTTTGTCCTGTACGAAAAGAATATATTTTCCGCCGCGTGACCAGAAGTAAGATGAGATCGGCCGTTTTGTATCATTGGTGATCGGACGGGCTTTATCAAACGATTCGTCGATCCCTTTGATCCAAATATTCCGTACGCCGTTGAACGGCTTAACGAACGAAATATATTTTCCATCGGGAGATAATTGGGCACCGGAAATTTCCGGATCGCCGAAGAAGAGTTCCCGGTCGATGATCGGGGGGAGTTGTGCAAACATAATTCCAGCGAACATAATGGTGAGCGAAAAAGAGAGCAATAGCTTCATACAACCTCCTGCCAGATGTTTTGAAATGGAGTAATTATGAACTAAATTGAGCAAAAGGTAAGCAAAGTTTGATTGAGAAAAAGGGATTTTATTGATGAGGAAAATAGCTGTTTTACTGGCGGTTTTGTGCTTTTCTGGAATGGCACAAACTGTTCAGCAATTATCAAAAGACTTCGAAGGGAATGCGGCAGATTATTACGAATCTGCTTATACGCTGTACGGTACGGCGTTGCGGACAGCGCTGCATAACATCATTAAAGGTCATACGGTCGTTTCGTATAGTGCGCTTTGGACATATATGCAGACAACAGATAAAAAACCGAACGGAAAAGTGTGGGATATGTATTCTGACATTCCCGGTGGAACACCACCGTATGAATATACTTTCATCAGTGATCAGTGTGGTAATGTCGGCCCTGAAGGGACCTGCTACAACCGTGAACATTCATGGCCACAGAGTTGGTTTAATAAGCTCAGTCCGCCTGTTTCAGACCTTTTTCATATTTTCCCAACCGATGGCCAAGTGAATGGAATTCGGAGTGATTATCCTTATGGAAATGTCGGGGCAGTTAGTAAGGTATCGCAAAACGGCAGCAAACTTGGACAATCGATCGTTCCGGGGTATTCCAAAACAGTGTTTGAACCGATCGATGCTTACAAAGGAGATCTCGCCCGCGCACAAATGTATATGTCGGTACGGTATTATTTGGAAGATAGCGGTTGGAGTTTTAGCGATGCGACGAATAAATCGGATCTGGCCTCTTGGTATGCAGGATTGCTCTACTCGTGGCATATAAAAGATTCGGTCAGTACCAAGGAGATCAATCGAAACCAAGCGGTGTATGAAATTCAGAAAAACCGAAATCCGTTTATCGACCATCCGGAATTTGCTGCAGAGATATGGCAGACGGGATCGGCACCGATGCTCGTCTCGGTCAGCAGCCCGACGGTAACGACGGTGGTGTTGGACTTTTCACGGTATATCGATTCTACAGCAGCGATGACGAAAGAGAATTTTGTTGTTGATCATTCGGTCGGCACTGGGGTTGAGATCGCATGGGGAGTCAATCGCGATGTTTCGAAGATTATCGTGACCACTGCTCCATTAAAACCGGAAACGACATACACACTGCAAATCAAAAATTTGAAGAGCATCAATAATGTGCCGATGCTGGACACGAGCATCAGTTTCAAAACATCCGGAATTACCGTTGCACCCGTGCACAGGATCATACCGCAGACATTCACCTTGGAACAGAATTTTCCCAATCCGTTTAATCCATCAACAGAAATCCAGTTCTCACTTCCTGCTGCAGGATATACCACGCTCAAGATATTCAATATCCTCGGCCATGAAATGAAGGTGCTATTGGATGGGAAACAGGAAGCTGGGAATCACCGGGTACATTTTATCGCCGATGGTTTGTCGACCGGGTTGTATTTTTACACCCTCCGGTCCGGCAATAATGTGCAGACGAGAAAAATGGCATTGATTAAATAGTAACAGCTGCAGTTACAACCGCGGCAGGGAACAATTATACTCTGATGTAGTTTTGAAATATTATCAATGGGGGATACACAATGTACGGTCTTGACAGTGCCTCTCGCGAAGCAATCCAAAAACATTTACGTACAGCGGACGAATTCTTCCGTCAGAAGAACTATGATGCCGCACTCGCCGAAATCGAAAAAGCGCTAACGTATGATCCGCGCAATACGCTTGCACGTACCTTCATGGAAAAAGTGAAACTGGCGCTGAAGCAGGGACAAAAACCTGTTATTGCCGCTCCGCATGTTCCGCAGCAACTTTCGCCGGAAGAGAAAATGAAAATGGTCCCAACGCTGTTCCGGGACATTGAACAACTGCTTTCCAAGAAGGATTTTCATCGCGCAAAAGAGAAAGTGAACGAGATCCTTTCCATTGATCCGGAAAATTTTTATGCAAAAGCATACCTCGACAATATTACACTGCGCCAAAAGACTCATGTTGCCGAAGTGGCGAATGTGATACAATCATCGCCGACCGAATCATCGTCGTCTCGCGAACAGCTGCCGAAAGGAAGCTTGTTCATGTACCGGGAAATGCTGAAAGAGTTTTGGTTCGATGGCAAGATCAGCAATGAAGAAGCAGTGCAATTACAGTCTGTTCGTGACCTTTTCGGTATTACGATGCAGGAACACATGGAGATAGAACGGGAAGTGAAAGTGCAAGCGTATGTGGAAGCGCTGCAGATCGCCTGGAAGGACGGCGTCGTTACCGAGAACGAGCAAAAAGTGCTGGAAATGATGCGGCAGCGGTATTCTATTTCCGCAGAAGAGCATCTTTCCGCCGAACTGAAGATCGACGAAGCCCGCTTATCCCGTTCCAGTAAAGGAACGATCCTTCTGGTGGACAGCGATATGGAAACAGTTACCAGTTTGATCGGTGAATTGAAACGGAGGAATTACGAAGTGCTCGTGACGCATTATATCGACGATGCGCTGAACGTGCTGATCAACCGGACTCCGAATGTCATTATCAGCGAGATATTTTTTGAAGAGAAGGGGGTGGATGGTTTCTCCTTCTTCAAGAAATTAGAACAATTACCTCACTTGAAACATATTCCGTTCTTCTTCATGTCATCGCTTAACGACAACAAGGTGATCCGGGCCGGTATCCGGCTTGGGGTGGATCATTTTTTCCAAAAACCCCTGGACCTGAAATTTATGATGGCGGAAATTGAAGTGGCGCTGAAATTGCAGAAGAAATAATTGTGCCACCACCTGACTGTCATCTGACAGATGACAGTCAGGTTTGCCTTGTATCATCTCACATCATACCGTAAAAACCGCGCGAACGCACCGGTAAAGGCAGCGAGCGAAAAGATCCCCAGCAAACCGAAGTCGATAATCGCCGGGATCACTGCATCCCGGAATGTGTGTGTCGGGTGTTCGAATTGAGGCATATCGGAAATATCCAACACGCCTTTTTCCCGTCCCGTATCGATCTTCACTCCGGTATCGCTGTTCATTTCTATCCGGATGCCACCGACACCTCCGCTCTCTTTCTGTTTTTTATCCTTGTACGAAGTGAAAAGGGGACGAAAATCGTTTAATGCATCTTCATATCGTGTTTTCAATGCGATATCCGTTCCTGCCAGATTCATTGCAGCAAGCTGAAATGCCGAAGCGGGGGAAAAGCGGGAGAGTGTGAAGGCGAACCGTTCCTGTTCCGCCTTCTTGTTCCGCAGATCCTCATTCACCTTCTTCGCGTAGGCATCGATATCGTGCTGCACCTGTTTGCGATCGTTGTCATCTTCTTCCATCCATTGCCACATCTTTTCCTCGCGGTACGCCTCGCGTTCCTC
>JBAYJG010000017.1:0-22231 GCA_041665225.1 Bacteroidota bacterium | reverse complement strand
GCATACTCATCGAACGTCGGCATTGCCAGATTTTCGAACCGCGCATACTGATTGATAAATGCCAGTTCCACTTCTCCCGTTGGGCCGTTACGCTGTTTGCCGATGATGATCTCGGCGATACCTTCGGCGGAAGAGCCGTCGTCGCGAGTTAAGCCGAATTTTTCGGGACGGTGGATGAAGAGCACCACGTCCGCGTCCTGTTCGATGGCGCCGGATTCACGCAGATTGGAGAGCATCGGGCGTTTGTCTGACGAAGTTTCCACAGCACGGTTCAACTGGGAAAGGGCTATCACCGGAATGTTGATTTCTTTCGCCAGTGCTTTCAGTGATCTGGAGATTTGCGAGATTTCCTGTTCGCGGCTCTGCGCATTCTTTGGTCCCGCCATCAGCTGCAGATAGTCGATAATGATCATGCTGATGTCATGCTCTGCTTTCAGTCGGCGGGCTTTCGCGCGCAATTCCAGGATGGACAGTGCAGGTGTATCATCGATAAAGATCTTTGCATTGTACAGTTTCCCGATGCGTGTGCTCAGGTTTCTCCATTGTTCTTCGGGCAGTCGGCCCGTACGGACGCTCTGCGCATCAACGCGTGCTTCCGCGCAGATGAGACGCATCACCAGCTGCTGCGAAGACATTTCCAGTGAAAAGAATCCAATCGCTTTGCCATGATCGATGGCGGCATTGCGGGCAAGGGAGAGAACGAACGCAGTTTTTCCCATGGAAGGACGTGCAGCGACGATAATCATATCGGAATTCTGGAAACCTCCGGTCATCGAATCCAGAGCAGTAAATCCTGACGGACAGCCGGTGACACCGCTGTGTTTGCCATGAATGCTCTCCAGCATTTCCATGGTTGAGAAGACTGCCTCTTTCATCGGCACGAATGTCTTTTTCATCCGTTTTTCGGAAATCTGGAAGATCTTGTTTTCGGCTTCATCCAGCAGATCGAGCGCATCATCCTGCTCATTAAATGCACGGCTGGTGATTTCCGTACTGGTGGTAATCAGATTGCGGAGGAGCGCCTTTTCCAGTACGATCTTCGCATGATATTCCACATTGGCCGCAGAAGTGACATGCATCGTCAGATCGGAGATGTACAGCGGTCCGCCAACCGATTCCAGTTTTCCCGCACGGCGCAGTTCTTCCACGACGGTGATGGAATCTGCCGCTTCATTCTTTTCAAACAGGGAAATGATCGCTTTGAAGATTTCCACATGCGCCGGTTTATAGAACGCTTCCTCGTCCAGGATTTCCAGCGCGCGCGAGATCGCTTCTTTTTCCATCAGCATGGCGCCGAGTACGGACATTTCCACATCCATTGCTTGCGGCGGTACACGTCCTGAAGTTTGTTCGATATTTTTGTCAGCCATAGTAATACAATTGATTGATGATAATTGATAACGGATAGTGATCAATTATCCATTATCAATTATTAATTGTTTTTCGATTCATCATACATCTTCCGCAGCTTCTGCACATCTTCCCACGTTGGACGTTTCCAGTTCGGATTCCTCAGCAGCGCCGCAGGATGATACGTGACAAACGTCGGCACGCCGTGATAGTTGTGAACGGAAGCGCGTAAACTTGTCAGCGATTCTTCCGTTTTCAGCAGCGTCTGTGCCGCGGTCAGTCCGAGACAAAGGATAAACTTCGGTTTGATCAGTTCGATCTGCTTCCACAAGTACGGTTCGCATTGTTCCACTTCGTCCGGATGCGGCCGGCGGTTTTCCGGCGGCCGGCATTTCAGGATATTCGCGATATAGACCTCTTCACGTTTGAACTGCACCGCTTCCAGGATCTTGTTCAATAATTGTCCAGCCCGTCCGACAAACGGTTCGCCTTGTTTATCTTCATCAGCTCCGGGTGCTTCGCCGATTACCAGCAGATCAGCTTTGGGATTGCCGACGCCGAAGACAAACTTCGTTCGCGTGGCGCCGAGTCGGCATTTGGTGCAGTTGCAGATGTGCCTGTTCAAATCGTTGAGTGATGCATCGGACTGCCATTTTTCTTTTGGTCCGGAGGCCGTTTCTGTGACGGTAATTGAAACCGGTGCAGCGGGAACAGTGTCCTTTTTTACAGCCATGGGTTCTTCTATTCTCTCGGCATTGGTG
The DNA here is from genome assembly GCA_041665225.1 of Bacteroidota bacterium. Lineage (GTDB taxonomy): Bacteria > Bacteroidota > Ignavibacteria > UBA10030 > UBA8401 > UBA8401. The sequence goes on along the minus strand of JBAYJG010000017.1, from coordinate 20,120 downwards.
GATGATACATGTTCGCTAGGAGCAATGTTGCGATAGAGCGTATTGCCGAACAGCACTTGTTCCTGCTGTAAAAAGTGTTTTGCATCAGATAAGATTTTTTCGATTTCGGTTTTGGACATGCTGTGCGATGGAAATGAATGACATTACGTTAATTTTGTTTTGATGGCATTCAGGATCTCCACGGCAACATCGAATTTCGGCATCTTGTGAAGTTTTTTTGCGGCGCCGTGTTTGTCGATCAACGTCACAATATTAGTGTCGGATCCAAACGCAGCACCTTTTTCCCTGGCTGAATTCATCACGATCAGATCGAGATTTTTTTTCTGCAGTTTTAATCTAGCGTTCTCAAGTTCGTTCTCCGTCTCCAGTGCAAAACCGACTAGAATTTGTTTTTTCGGCTTTTTTTCTCCGAGCGAACGCAGAATGTCCGGAGTGGAACGGAGTTCAATGGACATTCCAGTGTGCTGCTTTTTAATCTTTTCTTTCGCTTGTGCTGACGGAGCGTAATCTGCAACAGCGGCAGACATAATAATGATATCCTGTTTCTTCGCATGTGCCATGACGGCGGTTTGCATTTGCTCAGCTGTCTCCACATCAATCCGCTTCACATTTTTTGGTGTTGCAAGCTCCACCGGTCCGCTGATTAACGTGACCTCCGCGCCGCGCAGCGCTGCCGCGTTGGCAATGGCAAATCCCATCTTCCCCGATGAACGGTTGCCGATGTAGCGGACGGGGTCGATCGGTTCGTGCGTTGGTCCTGCAGTGACCAGGATCCGTTTCTTCTTCAGATCGCGAGGAGTTTTTTCAATGACACCGTCCACATATTCAACAATTGATTCAGGTTCTGCCAGGCGTCCCACGCCGACCAGGCCGCTTGCCAGTTCGCCGCTTTCCGGCGGTATAATGAAGTATCCGCGCGCACGAAGTGTTGAAAGATTGTCCTGCGTAGCTTGATTTTCCCACATATCCACATCCATGGCCGGTGCAATTACCAACGGGCAACGGAGCGCTAATACGGTGGATGAGACGACATCTTCAGCGTAACCATGTGCAATATGTGCAATGGTGTTTGCGGTTGCAGGGGCGATAAGCATCACGTCAGCCCAGAGGCCGATATCGATATGCTTTACGCCGAGGCGGGTAGATCCTTTTTTATCCTCGGGCCAGAGGGTAACGATTACTTCTTCCTGGGACAGGGTGCTGAAGGTTAGCGGAGTAACGAACTCTGTTGCGGATCGGGTCATCATCACACGCACATTTGCGCCGGCCCGTTTCAGAAGACGTACCACCGTGCACATCTTATAAACGGAGATTCCGCCGGTGACACCCAGAGCGATATTTTTGCCGGCTAGCATGTGAAGGGATACCTCTCGGACACGATAAAAACAAAAACCTTCCCGGTCACGTACGGCCGGGAAGGTTGAGGAACAGGCGAATTATTTCTTTACTTCGGCTTCTTTGTAGCGATATTCGAGCTGATCTTTCATCAGTTCGTCAATCGCTTCTTCGGTCGGCTTCGGACGCGCTTCGAATTCCAGGCTGACTTTCAGCTGATCCGGATTGGACACTTCTTCGTCCATATCGTCGTTCGCATTCGGCAGTGCCACAAGGTTCTCGATCCGCTGCGAGAATTCCATTTTCGTCTCTTCGTTGATCTGACGCGCGCGCTTGGAAAGAACCACGATCGCTTCGTACACGTTTGCCGCTTTTGCTTCGAGATTCTTAATCTCGAGGGTTTTGATTGACATTGTTGTTGCCTCTGAATGTTGTTATGATGAAATATGTTTCGTAATTATCGCTTCTACATCCGCAATCGCCGTCTGAAGATCGTCATTCACGACGGTGACGTCGAACTGTTTTCCTGTTTCCATTTCCATTGCCGCCCGCTGCAACCGTGTGCGGATCTTCTCGTCATCTTCTGTCTTGCGGTTGCGCAGGCGCTGCTCCAGCACTTCCAGGCTCGGCGGAGCGATGAAGATCAGCACGCTCTCTTTCGGATACATCTGCCGGATGGAAAGGGCTCCTTTCACATCCACATCGAAGACCATGCAATGTCCCGCTTGCAAGGCCCGGTCCACTTCGCGCTTCAATGTTCCGTAGTGATTGTCAAAGAAAAACTCGTGTTCTACAAAACCGCCGCTGGCGATCAGTTCTTTGAACTCATGTTTGGTCAGGAAGAAATAATCCTTCCCGTCAGTTTCTCCGGGCCGCCGTCCGCGGGTTGTTGCGGAGACGGAGAATTCAAAATCCGGGTGTTGCTGCAGCACCGGCTTGATGATGGAAGTTTTTCCACCTCCGCTCGGCGAGGCAAACGCAAAAAGTCTTGGTGTCATCATTCGTACTGCAATTGCCGCGGGACGTAAAGCATCCGCAGCATAAAAATTATTCGAGATTCTGCAGCTGTTCACGGATCTTTTCCAATTCTTCCTTGATACCGACTACAATGTGTGCGATCTCTACGTCGTTGCATTTGGAACCGATCGTGTTCGCTTCGCGGTTCATTTCTTGGATCAGAAAGTTCAGTTTCCGTCCTTCAGATTCCTTCGATTGCAGTGCTTCAAGAAAGAATTTGTTATGGCTTCGGAAGCGAACGCACTCTTCGGTGACATCCAATTTTTCCGACAGCAGTGCGATCTCCAGCTCCAGCCGCTGATTGTTGATGATGCTCTTATCGTCCACCAACTGCGCAATCCGTTCGGTCAGACGCTTCCGTTCTTCGGGGATCCGTTTTTTGGATAACTGCTCAACCGTATCGATATGCTTGTTGATTTTCAGAATTCGTTCTTTTGAATCCCGCGCAAGTTCCGCCCCTTCTTTTTCCCGCATCTTCTTCAGCGCATCGACTGCCTTTGAAAGTGCCTGCTGGAACACTTTCCATTCTGTTTCATCTTCCTGCACCTCTTTCGTCTCGAAAATCTCGGAGAAATGAAGAAGGTGTTCAAGTCCTACCGGCGCTTTGATCTTTGCCGTCTTCCGCAATTGTTCTAGGACGGAATAGATTTCTTTCGCTCGTTTTTTGTCCACGGAAATGGAGAGCTCGCCGTCCGTCTCTTCGTCCTTCGTTGCGCTCAGGGAGATCTTCCCCCGGGCGATCTTCGCTTTCACGATTTCTTTGATCTCGTTTTCCCGCTGCGAGATGGAGCGCGGCACACGCGAGGAGATTTCCAGAAACCGATTATTGACGCTGCGAAGTTCTACGGAAAAGGAGATTCCTTTGGACGAGGCCTCCCCCTTGCCGAATCCGGTCATACTTTCGATCATACGTTGGAGCTCTCAGAAGAATGAATACGATGTTGATAAAAAAACCTTTGGAGAATGCCCCAAAGGTCGCGAGTTTCCATACAAAAATACGAAAATTCGAAAGGGCAGACAAGAAAAACCTTTCCACCCCAATTCACAGGTTATCCACATCCGAGAGGGCGTAATCGTCCGTAATACAGGGAGTTTTCACTGGTTTTCCCGGACGGTTGATAACTTTGGAGGAACCCGACTATTCACATACAGTTACCGGCAATCATTGGAATATTTGCATTAACCAACAGTGTATATAGGCTTTCATAGCATTTTAGGGTGTAGGAATGATTCTTGATAAGCGTGCATTGGTTTAGTATAATAAATCGATCCACTAACGACCCCCGTTTCATACGTTCAAGAATTCTTCACTCAAGGTCACTTATGGAAATACAATTCATTGGCGCGGCCAGAACAGTCACCGGATCAATGCATCTTCTCCGGTATAATGGAAAACAGATCCTGCTCGATTGTGGCATGTTCCAGGGACGCCGAGCGGAAACATACGAACGGAACAAAAACTTCCCGTTCGATCCCACAACAATTGCAGCCGTGATCCTGTCGCATGCGCATATCGATCATGCAGGCAACCTTCCTAATCTTGTGAAAAACGGTTTTAAAGGACCGATCTACTGCACTCCCGCCACCGCCGATCTTTGCCGCATTATGCTGATGGATAGTGCGCACATTCAGGAGAAGGATGTGGAGTTTGTGAACAAGCGGCGTGCGAAAAAGAAACTGCCGCCGATTGATCCCCTGTATTCTACAGAAGATGTGGAGCCGATGCTGGACATGTTGGTGGAGGTGCCGTACAGGACCGACTTTGAAGCGGCGGAAGGACTGCATGGAAAGTATTTCGATGCCGGACATATCCTCGGTTCCGCTTCCATGCATTTGACGGTGGAAGAGAAAGGAAAGAAACCGTTTCATTTCGGTTTCACCGGCGATGTGGGACGACCAAACCTGCCGATCCTGAAGGATCCGGAATTTATGGGGAATGTTTCCGCGCTGATCTGTGAAAGTACCTATGGTGGAAAACTTCATGCGCCGGCGGAAGAATCATCAAAAAAATTGCTGGAAGTGGTGCGGCGCACGATGGAGCGGGGAGGCAAGATTATCGTACCGTCGTTCAGCGTCGGCCGGACGCAGGATCTGGTGTATCAGTTAAATAATTTAAAGAACGAAGGATTGCTGCCGGATATTCCCGTATATGTGGACAGCCCGCTTTCCATGAAAGCGACGGAGATCTTCCGGAAACATCCCGAATGCTTCGATGATGAGACGAACAAGATTCTGAAGAGCGACGACGACGTGTTTGGTTTTGAGCGGCTCCATTTCATCCGCGATGCGGAAGAATCCAAAACACTCAACGATAAAAAAGAATCGTGCATGATTATTGCAGCGTCCGGCATGTGCGAAGCGGGAAGAATCGTCCATCACCTGAACAATAACATCGAGAACCCCAACAACACCGTGATGATCGTCGGCTACCAGGCAGAGCACACGTTAGGGAAAAAGATCGTCGACCGGAATCCGGAGATTTCCATTTTCGGGGAAGCAAAGAAACTCAATTGTGAAGTGGTGGTAATGAACTCTTTCAGCGCGCATGCGGACAACAATGAACTGTTGCAATACGTAGCGCCGTTCGACAAGTCACAGCTGAAGAATATCTTTCTGGTTCACGGGGATTTGGAGCGGGCAGAAAAATTCTCCGCTTCTCTTCTGGAACACAAGTTCAAGAGGGTGGATATACCGGAACGGCTGAATAAATACGAACTGTCTTAGCGAAGGATTTAGAAGCTAACTCAAAAATACTCACAAGAATCATCGCGGTGAACCCTCGCACATTTATTGTAGGGGGTGACGAAGAAATCTGTGCGGTGGATGTACTCATTATTGAATCCTTCGCACAGATTGTTGCTTCGTCAAAACGCCCCGTCATGAAGCACTCCCTTTGAGGCTATGACAATTTTAAGTTTTTACGACCACTTCTAATTATTCGTCGTAATCGACAGTGTCAAAGATTGCTCGGAAAAAGTAAAACGCAATTTTTGAAAATCCGGCATGCCGGAGAGCAGTGTAAGTTTCCAGTGATTAGAAAATCCCATTGGTTCTGCCGGCAACAAGAATTTGTGGTCAAGAATTCCATTGTTGTTTTCGTCATGGTATAGAATTGCAGCATACGAGCCAAACGGTAGATCTTCAAAGATCACCGTGGAACTGCCGTCAACAATCACACTGCTTTCCTGACGAAACGGATACTTCGGCAGTTCGTCCTGCTCGCGATAAAGACACACCACCACTTTCCCCAGAGCATGCCGCAATTGACCGGTGTGAACGGTTAATCGACCCAGCGGTGTTTGGGCCGTCACCGTCGTGACCATCAACATGTAGGCTCCTCCGATTGTTACCAAGCGAACAATAAGATGTTTCCATGAATTATTCATAGGCGAGCGCCTCCCGTGTGGTAATGCGGCTTGCGCTTCGGGCGGGAAAGTATGTCGCCGCCAACGAGCCAAACAGAATGATTATGATCCAGAGAAAAATGCCCGGCTGCGAAACGGTAAGGGAGAGTGGAGAACGGAATGCCATTGATCCGATGAACTCTCCAAGATAGAACGAAAGGATCAATGAGAAAAAAAATGCAAAAAAGATGCTCATTATTCCTGCGATCAATCCCTCCACCAGCACCAGATTGCTGATTGTTTTCGGTGAAGCGCCGATCGCCCTCATCACGCCGATCTCCCGTTTTCGTTCCAGGATGTTCATGCTCATCGTGGATGTCAAACCCAGCGCGCCGACAAGGGCCATCAATATCGCCATAGCGAGAAGAGAGTTGACCAATACACCCATATGTTCCGAGATGGCATTGCGAAACAGTACCGCGGAAATATTCTGTTGAACCGAAACATTATTCATCGCTAATGCTTCCTCGATCAAACGTGTTTTCTCGGCGATTCCTGCATTCTCTCTGCCGGCAAACGCCAGTTTCAGCATATTGAATCGGTCCGGCACACAGGCTGCGGATTGAAATGCAGGCATTGACACATACGCTGTTGCAGGAGAATACAGATCTTCGGCGAAACCGACGATTTTCCATGATGTGGGCTTTGCATCGATGGAAAGACGAATGCTGTCGCCAATCTTTAATGACGGTGACAGGGCATGCGCAATATGGTTCAGCACCACCGCACCGGAATCTTTTGCATTCAACCAACGCCCTTCAATAATTGGAAGCGATATCATCGAGGTCGGAAGCGGAACGCCCACGATTTGGAAACTGCCGTGTCCCTTGTCCGGATATGTCTGCACGATATCATAGGGAACGTCCAGCACGTACGATGTGGATGAATATCCCCATCGTTCTGCAGAGCGAATGCCTGTGATCCCTTTTATTACCGAATCGGCGTTTACAGTGGGAACAAAATGGTGGAGCCTCACATCCAGATCGTAAAATCGCTGCTGCGTTATTTTCCCCAGACTGTTATCCCATGCTTTGGAAACGTTCATTGAAGTCATAAACATCGCTCCTCCCGCCGAAAGCAAACCCAATGTCAGCATCAGCCTCGACCGGTCTCTGAACGTATTGCGGAGCGAAAGGACGAATGTTTCCCCCATCATGGTCCATTGCGAGATCGTTGCTAACCATGCGTTACCGGATGAAGTAGTAGCAGTCGAAATTCCATAATTATCTATTGCTTTTCGAACAGTAATCCGGCTTCCGCGCAAGACAGGGAATGCTACCGCTGCGAGAGGAATAAGCAAACCTGCTGCCGCTTGTACACCCATCACCCACCATGGGATGGATGGGTCAAAAATTCGTAAATTCAATAGAACGGATATATTTGAATACAAAACGGCAGCCGCAAATCTGCTCAATACAATGCCCATTCCGGTAGCAATAATGCTGAGCAGTACGACCATCAACAGGTATAAACCGGCGATCTGTCGTGAATTTGCTCCGATAGTTTTCATGACGCCTATCTCCCGAATCTGTTTTACCATCAATGTTGCAAACGAAGAAGCAACAAGAATGGAACTCAACACGAGGACCATGAAACTGAATATCGTAAATAGAGAAAGTACGGCGTTCATTTGTCCCTGATGCGGATGCTTACGAGGGGGTGGGATCTGAACTTCATGGATCGCAAATCCTTTCCTTGTCAGCCAGGCGGCAATTTTCTTTGCCGTCCTTCCAATATCTTCCCGTTCGATTTCTGGCTGTGCGGCAGTAAAACGCAATTCGTCAAATTCTTGTATTTCCCCGAGCCAATGCAATGTAGAGAGCGTAATGTATCCATACCCAGTTTGTTCCTGCCATGCAGGAGCCAGGGAAGGATCGTGAACAGTTCCGGAAATGCGGATCGCTTTCTGTTTACCATTCGGCGTTTTTATGACAATCTCCGTCCCCTCGGAAGCCTGTATTACACGATACACTGTCCGCTCGACAAGCATCGAACCCAGCGGCGGTGTCGCAGCACCGCTTTGCCAAAAGGCAATATTGGTCCGCGGGACTGAAAAATCATCGATAACGAAGAGCAACAATGGATACCAATCCCCACCAATCTTCATTCTGGCAGAGATAGTGGCATGACGTTCAACATCGCGAACCCCGTCGAATTTCCGAAGAGAATCGATGAGCTCTCTCGTGAAAAATGTGCCCTCCGCTTTAATAGTTGCCGCAGCAGGATTGGTGCTCAGATAGTTCTTTGCCATTTCACGTTCCAGTACGGCATATCCCCCCAGCACTGCGCCGATGCCGAAGACGCCGATCATCATGGCGGATATGAGCATCAGATTCTTCGGGATATCGGTGGTCAAATCTCTGAAGATCTTTTTAATCCGTGTATTCATCTTTTCACCGTAACTGCTTTCTGTTCACCTGTGTCAAGAGCACCATCCACGATTGAACCGTCGGCAATATGAATTCGCTGTTCAAAATACGAGGCAAAGTCCTTTTCGTGCGTCACGACAACCACCGTCTTTCCGTTTTCGGCAAGCTGTGTGAAGAGATGAAAGATGGCCTCGGCATTTTGAGAGTCAAGATTTCCGGTCGGTTCGTCGGCAACGATGAAGAGCGGATCGTTTGCCATCGCTCTGGCAATGGATGCCCGCTGCTGTTGCCCGCCGGACAGGGTGGATGGAAATTTATCAGCCTGTTCGACGATCCCGACCAGCTCGAGCAACGACAAGGCGCGGTCACGTCGTTCCCGTTTCGGGTAGGTGTTGCAGAAATCCATCGGGAGCATCACATTTTCCGCAATGGTTAACGTGGGGAGAAGTTGAAAGAATTGAAAGACAATGCCGACATTGTTCCCTCGCCAAGTGGCGAGCGCACTTTCTGAAAGCTGATCAAGCGCTATATTTCCAACAACGACGTTTCCCGCTGTAGGCGTGTCAATACCGGTTATGATGTTCAGCAGTGTTGATTTACCGCTGCCCGATTTTCCGGTGACCGCCACCAATGCTCCTTTGTGGATGCCAATGGAGACGTTATTCAGCGCCCGGTACAATCCATTCGCCGTTTCATACTCTTTTGTGATACTGCGTGTTTCAATGACAAGTTCAGAACGATCATTCATAGAATCCCTTTCTTCAGCCGACCGGAAGTCCGATGCGAATGGTTATTTGTGGAACATTATGTATCTTTCGTGTGGGACAAATATACTTTCCCTCTGCCGAGTTCACAATCGACAGATGTTCTCAATTGTCCGTTACTGAACATTTCACAAAAAAAGTTCATCAACCCAATGACAAAAAAGCATACAACGGAGAAACCGGAGGACCGGAGGGTCCAAAAAACAAAGAAACTTCTCTCGGATGCACTGGTATCTCTGATCGTAAAAAAAGGATATCCGAACGTATCGATCAAAGACATCATCGATACCGCAAATGTCGGACGGTCAACATTTTATTCGCATTTTGAGAACAAGGAGCAGCTGTTGCTTTCGGGTCATGTAACATTCAAAACACTGTTGGGAAACACAATTCCGAGAAGAAAAAAGAAACCACAAAGCGCCGACCTGAACTTCTTATATCTCTATCAGCATGTCCAGGAACAGCGCCCGCTGGCGAATGCGCTGATTGGAAAACAGGGAGGAGAAATCGTTGCCGATCATCTCCACTCGATAATTGCTCAAAGAATTGAAGAATATTATGGCGCTGGAATACCGCGTGGGAAAGAACTGGGAATGTTCCGGTTTACTGTCCATGCCGCTGCAACGGCGATGGTGCAGTTGATTGTGCAATGGGTAACGCATGGAATGACATTTACGCCGGAAGAGATGACGGAAAAATCGGAGTCACTACTACGCAACATGATGGGGAACTGAGGCAAATTTGTTGAGAAGGATGTTGTTGCGTTACAAGGAGCTCCGGCAACTCCGTGCAATGAAACCATTCACCGCTTGATGTTCTTTTCGTATATCGCGATCCAATCTCTCATTGTTATTTTTCCAGCCAGTGCGCCGATGAGATCGTAAGGGATTTGTTCCGGCTTTTTAAAGCGGAGACAACTTTTTCCCATATCCAGCTTTCCCAATTTCACTCCGGTATATGCTTTCGTAAACCACTCCAGCAGTTTTTTATCTGCGTACACTCCCATGTGATATACCGCGATGAAGTTCTTTTGCGATGCAATATTCATAAAAGGAAGCGGGAGCTTTGGATTACAATGGTATCCGTCCGGATAGAGGGTGTGAGGCACTACGTAACCGATCATGCCGTAGCTCATCACTTCGGCGAATCCTTTCGGAAGGTTTTTACGGATGACGGAACGCAGTTTTTTCATGGCCGCTTTCCGCTCTTCGGGAAGCTGGTTCAGATATTCTTCAGGAGATGCTGCTTTGGATTGCATATGGTATGCGATATGGGATTTGAGTAAAAACGAAAGGTACGCTTACTGATTAAAGGAATTTCCGTTTTTTTGCAGCTGCAATTTTGGTACGAGAAGCCGCCCTCTTTTTCGGCAGTTGTTCCAGCAGGCTGTGCATGTCGAAGAACGCCCACATCCCTTCAATACGTCCCCGTTCGATATAGAAGATATCCGTGCCGGTGATTGAAATATGTTTATGCGTTGGTTGCACGCTGCGGAATGCATGTTCATGCGTGCCGGTGAGCCGCCAGACGATGACCACCTGCCCATCTTCTGCGATCTCATTTTCAATGGAGGTGTAGAGGTCCGGGAAGGCGTGACGGACACTGGCAACAAAATCGTATACACCTTCCGGCATCCCCTGCATCGGTTTTTTCAACGACGGTCCGGAAAAAAGGAACGACGGGGAAAAGAGATTTTTGATCAGCTCGTATTTGCCCTTGTTCAGCACCTCGGTAAAATAGCGGCGCACCAATGCTTTGTTTTGCTCTGGCATAACACCCCCAGCGTATCGTTACGGGCAACATAGCAAAGTTCCAAGAGAGGAGCAAGTGATGTGAAAATGCAAAGGAAGTTCATTTCTTCTTTCGTTTTATAATGTTTATTACTGAACATGACCTGCATTATTTCAGCAGCAAAGGCAATGTAGCATCGACGGAAACAGATAAAGTGGTATTTTATCATTATTTCTGATGTGATTAGAGAAATACTACTTTTACGTGATTGCTTAAAAACTGTGGATGTAGTACACTTCGTGTAGTAACCTACTTTAAGGAAAGATCTCATGCTGCAATTCCTCCAAAAAATATTCCTTTTCACTATTGCTGTATTACCACTTGTCTTTTTCTCTTGTATGCAGGAACAGGCGACAGACGCTGTATCTAGCGCTTCGACCGTACGGGGGACGGTAACAGTTGACGGGTCGATCATCGCGGGAGCAACAGTGCGAATCGACAGCATCCTGAACTGGTCTGCGGTAACGGATACCGACGGAAAGTTCTCGATAAAGAATGTCACGACAGGAACTCACGCGTTCCATGTCCAAAAGAACTTGGAGAATGGAAAGGCAGTGTCGCAATCGACAACTATCGCCGTAGCAGAGGGTGATAACGATCTGGGGCCGATCAAGCTACCGCTGCCGTCGGCAATGTATCCGATCGATCCATCGGCTGTCACCAATACTTCTGTTTCGCTTTCCTGGAGCAAGACGACTGATGAAGAATTCCGAGAATACAAAGTATACAGAAAAGAAGATCCGGGCTTGGATGAAACGACAGGAAAACTAATTTTTGTATCGACTTCCAAGAACGACACAACATTTGTGGATAAGGATGTGATCACCGGCGGGACGTATTACTACCGAGTATTCATTCTATCGTCGTTTGGGAAATTGGGCGGGAGTAATCTTGTGAATACAACACTGCCGGCAATCAACCATGTACTGAACCCGAGCTTCGAACAATCCGCTGACGGACTTCTGCCGGACGACTGGAGTTATGGCGGCAACAATACAATCAATCACGATGTTCAACGAGTCAGCACGGAATTTGTGAAGGAGGGGACGCGCAGTTTGAAAGTGCTTTGGAATGATACGACGGTTGCAGCTCATATTCCCGGCGATCTCTGGCAATACATAGCACAATCCACTGATTTCATCGTCGGAAAAAAATATAAATTTTCTTACTGGATCAAAGTAGACTCCGGTTCCATTTTTATCGGCCTGATGGGATCCGGCGGCTTCGGCAAAAGTTGGGAAGTGAAACAAACCAACGGCTGGAAAAAAGATAGTGTGATTACGACATTTACCGAAGCAGGATCGGTTACTATCTTCATCAGTCCCGGAGAATATTACGTCGGCACAAAACAACGTGTGAAGGGGTGGGTTGACGACATTCACCTAATAATTGAACATTAATACAATAAAATGAACATCGCAAAACAACATACTATTCTGACCCTACTAATGCTTTGTGTATCGATTTCTGCCGTACTCTTTTATTCCTGCACACAGGAACAGGCGACAGAAGCTATATCTGGCGCTTCGACCGTACGGGGGACGGTAACAGTTGACGGGTCGATCATCGCGGGAGCAACAGTGTGGATCGACAGCGTTCTAAACTGGTCTGCGGTGACAGATGCCGACGGGAAGTTCTTGATCAAGAATGTCACGACAGGAACTCATTCGTTCAACATCGAAAAGAGCCTGGAAAATGGAAAGGCAGTGTCGCAATCGACAACTATCGCCGTAGCAGAGGGTGATAACGATCTGGGGCCGATCAAGCTGCCGCTGCCGTCGGCAATGTATCCGATTAATCCTTCGGCGATAACCATTGCTTCTGTCTCATTGAGTTGGAGCAAAACTATCGATGAAGAATTCCGGGAATATAAAATATACAGGAAAGAAGATCCGGGACTTGATGAAACAACGGGGAAACTGATTTTTGTATCGACCTCCAAGAACGACACAACGTTTGTGGATAAGGATGTGATCACCGGCGGGACGTATTACTACCGTGTATTCATTCTTTCGTCGTTCGGGAAATTGGGCGGGAGTAATCTTGTGAATGCAACACTGCCAGCTATTAACCACATTTTAAACCCCAGTTTTGAAAACTCCGCGGACGGACTTCTGCCTGACAACTGGGAATTACTGGGTACCGAAACGGAAAAAGATGTTGTGCGAATTAACAGCGAAGAAAAAGTAGAAGGAAAGAACAGTGTTAAAATTCATTGGACAGATACTTCATACGTTCCGCATATTCCGGGCGATCTTGATCAATATATACGGCAAACAACTGATTTTATCGTTGGTCGAAAATATATGTTTTCATACTGGTCTAAAGTTGATTCCGGTGGCGTGGGTGTGTTCATCAGTCTGCCCGGATTTTCTAAAGGTTGGACAGTTCGTCCCTCGCCGGGATGGAGAAAAGACAGTGTGATATTCACGTTTACCGAACATGGGATTATCACCCTGCTGGTGTGTCCGGTCGTTATGGGGACGGGAACGACCGGATTTGTCAAAGGATGGGTCGACGATCTGAAATTGACCGTCATTCCCTGAAATTCCCCTATACCTTGAAACACGGCCTACAATTCATACTCCACACCGAAAATCGGCAGCAGATTCCATTGATACATTGTCTGCTGGCTGTTCTCTTTCTCGTTCCAGAAATAGGCCGCGACATTCTTCCTGTTATAGACGTTCCATGCGCTGAGGTACAGAATCAGATTGGAATTTTCAAAGTGAAACCGTTTGTCAAACCGGACATTCATGGAATGATACACCGGATAGCGTGATGCATTGATCTTGGTTCCGTCGAAGACGCCGCGTTTCAACTGTGCGGATTGTGCAAGATCGAACGGTGTATACGGCGTTCCTCCTGCAATAATCCACCTCGCACTGAACTCCCATTCCGCATTCGGTTTGTAACCACCCTCAGCGCTGATGATAAAACGGTTGTCAAACACGCGGTTCCGCCAGACATCGTCCGCCCCTTTATACTCCGTCCGGAAAAATGTTGCGCTGGCAATGCCGTACAGGTCTGATGCTAATTTTTTTTGCAGCGTGATCTCCACACCGCGGGAACGCGCCTTCCCGTTGTTGGTGAGCGGTGCATGATTGAAATAGAGTCCATTACGGTAGAAAATCTCATCTACGAGAAAAAGAGATGGATCGGACGGATCTACTGGGAAATCGTAATATTCTTTCAGATAAACTTCTATACTCAACTTAGTATCTTCACTCAGCAGTCGGTCAACGCCAAAAATGTAATGGACGGCGTAGGGATCTCGAAGCCCTTTGTTTGCCGCACTTTGTGCCAGAAGTACCACCGGCATATTCTGATAATACATTCCTGATACAATCTTGAAGGAAGTGAGTTCATCCAATTGATATGCCAATGATGCGCGCGGAGAAACGGTCAGTCTGTCATTATAGGAAAAATAATCGGTTCTGGCACCGACGGTTACCGTAACGCCTCGCAGAGGATGTACGACGGAGTTGAAGTAACCGCCAAGTTTCGTTTCGTTCAAATCCTTGGTGATGACCGCTGAAGCGGTCGAATCACCGACGGCATTGGTATATGTGCCAAATGCATTGTCATACGTCGCGAACAGTTGTTTTATCTCCGCGCCGAATTCCAGTGATATCATTTCAGAAATCCGCAGATGATTGCTGTTGCGCATACTTGCAGATCCTTCGGTGGAGTGGTTCTTCACGAGCATCGTACCGGTATTTGTCTCGTAGAAATCCTCCTTTGCAGTTGTTGCCTGTGCGCCCAGCGTGGTGACGGAATAAAATCCATTGTTCCATAATGCGCGCCAGACAATGCCGCCGGCATTCTGATAGATATCCTGATTACCATAAAAGAGCATGTCGTTCTCTTCGGCAACGGTTCGGGTGGGGTTGTTGTGGTCGTCGCCATTCAGCGTAACGATGCTGATCTTGTGTGTTGGTGAAAGATCGAAAGAGAGTTTTCCTTGAATGTCACCGTATCGCGGCACAACGGAGGTGCCGATGTCGAACATCTTGATGACGTAATCCAGATAACTTCTCCGCGCAGAGAGAAGATACGATCCATTCTCGCCGACCGGTCCTTCGGCAACACCGCCGAATCCCGCAATGTTCAGATCGAACTGACCGTCGAAATTCTTCCTGTTCCCCTCGCGAAGTTTTAGATCGAGTATTGATGAGAGCTTATCGCCGTACGCCGGAGAGAATCCACCGGCATAAAAATTTACTTCATCGATCAGATCCACGTTCACCATTCCGATCGGTCCGCCGGTGGCCCCCTGTGTGGGAAAATGATTGATGTTGGGTATTTCAATACCGTCCAGATAGAATGCATTTTCCAGCGGACTGCCGCCACGGACGATGAGACTGTTGGACTGATCATTCACCTTTGCCAGACTCGGCAAACTCATCAGCACACGGCTCACGTCGCCGCCGGAACCGGGGGCACGCCGTATCTCTTCTGCGCTAAATGATGTAATGCTGACCGGCTGAACATCTGTCTGACGAAAATATCCCGCCGTAACGATTACCTGATCGGTTTCCAGCAGTTGTTCAGAAAGATTACCAGTAAGCGGCGTGATTCTCTGCGAACGGACGATGACATCAGTTTTTGACAGCGTTGAATATCCGACCATCCTGAACTGGAGGGTATAATTTCCGACTGGTACATTCTGAATTGAAAATTTCCCTTCTGTATCTGTCACTGAGCCGATTGTTGTGTTCAATACGACAATATTTGCGCCAATCAGCGGCGATTGCGTTGCGGCGTCAAGCACGATTCCTTCGATGGTGCCGGTCAATGGTGCCTGTGCGATTAATGTCACCGGGGTAAAAAATATAAAAATGGTAAAAAGTGTGTTGAAAATGGATTTCATTGTTGCTCCTGCGATTCAAAATATTATTTGTGTGTCATTTGGAGCGAGTTTCGAAATGTAGAACCCGAAATGACAATTGCCGTGGAAGGTCAAAACATTTGCCATGTTCATGACACCACAAAATTACTGAATGAGGGGAGCTATTTCGCTTTGACCGATGGGTTTGAACGTGGTATGACGGTTCAATCCAATTGGAATGAACGTGCGCAGCATAGTGCGGAGGTAAAATGCTGCCACAATGAACGAAATTAACTCGGAAAATACATAGCGTGTGTTACTTCAACAACACCATTTTACTCGTCTGCACATAATTATCCGCCTGTAAGCGGCAGAAATAAATTCCACTGGTAGTGTGCGCAGTCCATTGCACGGTGTAACTGCCTGCTTCTTTCTGTTCATCCACAAGTGTTTCCACAATCTGGCCAAGCACGTTCACGATCTGCACTATTACGCGGGACTGTTTCGGCAATTGATACCGAACGGTGGTGGAGGGATTGAACGGATTTGGATAGTTTTGATAAAGCTTATATTCCGTTGGCAATGTACTTCCTGCCGCAAACACGTCGGATGTAGCAGAGGCGATATGAATATTATCAATCCACAGCTCCATTCCGGTGAGAGCCATTTGCTCCGAAACGATTTCGAATCGGTCAATAGCACTCCAGTCGAATGCGCCGATGGGATTATACCAGCCGTTATCGTATGAGCCATGCTCCGTGAAATTCTTCAATGGAATGCGAAGTTGATACCACACACCGTCCCACGACAGATCGGAAGATGAAATTGTTTTCCGCATTCTCCACGGGTGGTCGGAAGGGCCGGTCTTCGTATCGACGAAACGGATATCGAAACTGAGTGCAGGAGAACTGCTTCGCAGGCGGAGATCCAACACAAATCCTTCATTCTTCAATCGTGAAAGATCCCGGTCCGGCTTGAAATTAAATTGGATCGACTGATACTGCGTTGCATCGGCAAAACGGATACAGAATTTTCCTTCTGCAGGAGCATTTATGGAATAAAAATCTGTGTATGCTCCATTGGCTCCGGTCTCAATCCTATTTCCGGCATAATCTTGATATATAGGAAACGGCAATGAATCGGGAACGACAACAAAATCCTTCTGCGGAGGAATGGTGAGTCCCAGCGCAGTGAGCAAAGGAACATTTAGATCGAACTCAAACAGTTCGTTGGTTCCGGATTCGTACAATCCAAATCCGCCCTTATAATCCCACGTAGTCCAAGCGATGCCATTCTGCTCAAGATGTTTCCGCACCAGTTCATACCATCGCACACGATCTTCATTAACACTGTTCGGCTTATAGACTCCGAATTCGCCGCAGTATAAACGGACATTCCTGCTGTTCTTGAAATTCACCGCAGTGTTAAGAAGGTTTTTTACCGCAATGTCAGTTCCAGCAGTAGCATAGTTGTCATACGCACTTTGTATCCATGTTCCAAGAAGTTCGGCAGGGAATGGCGGCATCCGTGCTGCATCATACGGATATGGCATGCCGGAAAGAGGTGCAAAAGAAGGATTGGTCCACGTTGCCCCCTGATGTGTAAAGATGAACGGGTCGTAAAAATGGAATGTGTAGATCAGGTTCGTATCGGCATAGACCGGCATTGCGGAAAGATTGTTGTAGCCATTCCAGCTTGCCGGTCCCACGATGATGGAATGTTTCGTGTCGATCGTCCGGATGGAATCGATCACCTTCTTTTGGATTGCATTCCAGATATCGTCGGCAATGTCGTGCGGTTCATTAAGAATCTCGTAGTGGATAAGCGTTGAGCGTCCTTTCATATGCTGCGCAACCTGTTTCCACAACGGAACGAGAATGGTTGCTGAATTTGCGGACGAGACAACCGAAGCGTCGAATGTATGATTATCGAGAATGATGTGAAGACCTGTTTCTTCCGCCCAGGTGACCGCTTCGTCTAGAAAATCAAAGAAGAGCGGATCGAACATATAATCCGGCGAACCGCTCGCCATGCCGGTCATATTGATCGGCAGCCGTACCACATCGCAGCCGAGTTGTTTAATGTTCTCGAAATCTGTTTTGGAGAATTTGGAGAATTGTATCTGCCGCACGTTCGATGCCTGGAACCATTCACTTAGATTTACTCCACGGGAGAAGGGAGTCTCTTTCCCGAAGCCTATCGTTACAGCAGATATAATAAAAAATAGTTTGATTGAGAATTTCATCTATGGTTGAATCTTACTATAAAAACGCCTGTACGTTTTTCATGTCATCTCAATGACAGATGTATGGGAAAGGAATATTATTCGTCCGGGTTTGTTTGTAATACGCTTTTCCTAAACTCTGAAGGTGTTTTCCCGGCTTGTTCCTTAAACAGCGTGTTAAACGTCGCTTTGGAATTGAATCCTGCATCGAATGCAATGGAAAGGATCTTCAAATGCTGCTTTGCCGGATCGGTCAGTCCCCGCTTCACTTCCTCCAGACGGTAACCGTTGACAAAATCGTAAAAGTTTTTTCCGAGCTGCGTATTGATTACTTCGGAAAGGTTATGCGCAGAAATGTTGAGTAATTCCGCCAGCTGGGAAAGGGTGAGTGACGCATCGGTATACAATTTCTTTTCTTCCATCAGCGGGATCAGTTGCTGCACATATTGTTGGGCCATTTCCGGCGATAGTCCCGAACGTTCATATTTGCCGGAGGAGGGTATTTCCTCTTCGGCAAGTTCGGAGACCGTATGCATTGCTTTTTCCACATCCGGTGAAGCGAAGATTTCGGATTTCAATAATCCGAACACTCCGATGGCATAAACGTAGACGGCGAAGACAACCGATACAATGACGAAGTTGGAGAGATTAATCCCCTGCATCATCAGTGAATCTTCGATCAAAAAGAGAATCCACGCGGAGAGCATTGCCAGTGTGGTATTGCGCAGCCAGCTGAGCTGCACCTGTTCGATGGAGGAGAGAACATTCTTTAACTGTTTGTCATAGCGGAGGATCATCCGAAGTCCCGCCAACACATACACTATTCCTTGCACAATCAACAGCATATTGAACATGCGCAAAAAGAAGGGTGCAGTAGACGGGGAAGCTGCCGTCGCGGCAGAGAAATCTGTCAGTCCAAACAGGAATGCGATGATCAGTCCGGTCTCGAAAATAATGAAGACGGAAAAGTGCAGCCAGTCCTTTGCTGCAAACCGCGTTTCACGGCGGAGCAGATACTTGGTGTAGAGATACTGCAGCGGCGACGCCGTCAGCGGAATGCCGAGGATCAAAAATGCGGCGGGAACCGCCTGATACACTCCCGCATCCTGAATAAGCATGTGGACAGAGATCAATGTGAAACAGGTGAGTAATGCCGCTAGGAATCTGTTGGCGTACAGCGCGCGGTGCTTTTGAAAGATGAGCAAGGCAAGCAAAAAGGATTGCGAAGCGGCGACGACCAGCGCGATATCAGCAAGATTCATTTCCATAAACAAAGATAGGTGGAATTGCGTGTAAGAACAATAAACAAAAATGGTGTCGAAATAGAAGAAAGGTTGTATTTCAACCTTACTTCCCGACTGTATTATTCTAGTTCGAGGCAATTTTGTTGCATAACGGTTCCTTAGGGAAATGACCCCAATGGATAATCCGCTCACTGGATGCCTGCTTCCCGCCTAAACGACTTAGTCGGGCAGGTCGCAGGCATGACATGTTCTATTTTATAGGTGGGAAAAAACTCGGTTACAACCTCAAATTGATTCTTTTGAATCTTTGCAGTGAAGTATTGTCCTGCAATTCATAGCTAAAAAAACATTACATTAACAAAATTGATGCAATAATTTATTATTTCAATGGAGTATCTGATTGTACAAAGTAATTCTAGCAGACGCAGACGATACTATTTTTGATTTTGGAAAATCAGAGCGCCACGCGCTGGAGCGCACGTTCCAGGATCTTCACAAATCCGCTGACATGGATGCACTCTTCACTCGGTATCACGCCATCAACAAGCAGCTCTGGGCGGACCTGGAACTGGGACTGATTGATAACAAGACGCTCCGGGTGGAACGGTTCCGCCGGTTGTTCGACGAGTTCGGTCTGTCACTTCCACCGAAGGAGTTCGGGGATCTCTATCTTCAGCATCTCGGTGAAGGGGCGTATTTACTGGATGGGGCGGAAGAACTGTGCAAATACCTGAGTGAAAAATACACTCTTGTTATTGTCACCAACGGCATCAAGGAAGTACAGCGCTCACGATTAGGACGCTCCACCATTCAGCAGTATGTTTCCGGACTCATCATCTCCGAAGAAGTTGGCGTCAGTAAGCCTCATCCACACATTTTTGATGCGGCGCTCCGCACCGCAAATCATTCAGAGAGACACAACGTGCTGATGATCGGCGATTCGCTTAACTCAGACATTCTCGGTGGAATAAATTACGGCATCGATACCTGCTGGGTGAATCCGGACGGACTGCCGAATACTCTCTCTACTGAGCCGACATATCAGATTCGGACAATTGGCGAACTGTATAACTTCTTATAAGGTGTTTTGTGTCGGGACGGATGCTAGTCCGTTCATGATGGTAAGCATAAGAACGGTCCT
>JBAYJG010000016.1:0-22338 GCA_041665225.1 Bacteroidota bacterium | reverse complement strand
CTGTCCGCGAAAAAATAATTATCACAGACAGATATATTGATAATGAGGACTTAGCAATAGTGTATAGTAACTCGATGTGCTTCTTTTTTATGTCATTGTACGAAGGATTTGGCCTGCCTGTGTTGGAGGCGATGCAGTGCGGAGTGCCTGTGGTAACTTCAAACGTTACCTCCATTCCAGAAATCGCCGGTAAGGCGGCTATTTTGTTAAATCCAAACGATACAACAGAGCTGTGCCAAACAATGAGCGAAGTATATACCAATGAATCATTACGAGAAAGACTCTCCTTAGGAGGACTGGCACGGGCAAGTGAATTTTCATGGAAACAATGTGCTGCTGCCTATTATGAAATATTTAAACGCATTGCAGCATAGTACAGTGTACACTGCTGTTGGTGATCCGAGGAAATACAAACTTACAGTACTATGAGAATATTAGTTGCGATGACAACGTACCCGTATCCACCTCAGGTGGGGAGCGCTGTTATTGCGTATAATAATATAAAAGAGATTTCAAAAAATCATTCGATCGATATTGTTTGTCTTGATACGGTGAAAGAATATGGTGAGTTATCGAAGTATGTTCATCATATAGATATAGTTGAACCACGTAGTGTCCCTCAATGGATGTCCATCATTCGATCACTGTATTACATCCTTCGTGGCGTGCCAAAATACATTCGAGCCTGTACATCTGCCAAAATGCGGAATCGCGTGATGGAATTGATCGAAAAAGAGAACTATCATGCGATTCTTCTGTATGAAATTGCTGCGATTCAATATTTCCATCCCAAGGAGTATTGCAAAATTATTGTAAACACCGAAGACCCTCAATCTATTCGGCTTCAACGAATGTCGGAATTGCCTATATGGTCTTGGTGGGACAAAATTAAATTGTTGTTGGACATACGCATCTTGAGGAGATATGAAAAAAAATATTTACCGAGAATGGCTAAGGTGTTGCTGCTGTCCGAAAATGATGCCCACGATATGCGTACGGACGGGAAATATGACAATATCGGATGTGTTACCTATGGTGTACACAACCATGCTCAGGAAGAAATACTTCAGTTCAACGACCGCAGAGAATGGATGATACTGTTTTCTGGAAGTATGTTTCACCCGCCCAACGTGGAGGGAATATTGTACTTTATGCAAACTGTTTTTCCCATTGTGTTACAGCACTCTGCAAAGGCTGAACTATGGATTGTTGGATCGAATCCTGATCCTAGAATTCGGGAAGAAGCGGTAAAATATGGAAGTAATGTTGTTATTACCGGTCGGGTTGAAGATATGTCTGAATATTTACGCAGTGCCAAAGTAAGTATTTGCCCAGTGAGATTGAAAATAGGAGTTCAAACAAAAATTCTGGAAGCATTGTCGTGGGGGACACCAGTGGTATCGACACAGGCGGGAAACAATGGAATTGGCGGAATATCAGGTAAACAACTTTGGGTTGAAGATACTCCTGAACTGTTTGCAAATCATGTTATTGAATTGTTACATGGTGACAATTGGAATACGCTTTCGGAGGAGGGACGAAAACTCATTGGACAGGATTTTTCGTGGGAAAAAAGTGCTTTGGAATTGGATGATCATATCAAAAGCATAAAAACTAAACAACAAAATACATAGGCGGAATAATGCCTCACGTTAGTATTGTCATTCCCAATTATAATGGTGTTGAACATTTGCCTGTATGCCTGGACTCGATTGGGATTCAGACATTCACCGATTATGAGATCATTGTTGTCGACAACGGATCTGCAGATAATTCTGTTTCATTGCTTCAATCTCGGAGACAGAAGATCGTTGTATTTCCATTGACTGAAAACAAAGGATTTGCTGCCGCTGTCAATTACGGCATTCAACGATCGTCCGGTGCATTAATTGCATTGCTGAACAATGATATTGAATTAGAACCTCAATGGTTGCAATCGATGGTGGATGCTATTGAATCAGACAAGACTCTTGGTTCTGTAGCATGCAAAATGCTGAATTATTACGACAGGACATTGATCGATGCTGCGGGCGACGTTCTGACACGCGCAGGAAATATTATTGGCCGTGGGTATGGGGATAAGGATTCCGCAAATTACGATAAGACCGAATATGTCTTTGGCGCCTGTGCTGGCGCTGGATTGTATCGTAAAGAAGTATTTACCACGGTCGGTTATTTTGATGAAGATTATTTCGCCTGGTTCGAGGATGCTGACCATCATTTCCGTTCGCAATTGGCAGGATATCGGTCTCTGTATGTGCCTGCTGCCCGCTGTTACCACAAGCGGGGTGCAACAGCGAAAAAAATGTCTGCACTCGCCGTTCGACTGCACGCCCGAAATCATTTGTATTATCTGATCATCAACATTCCACCGGCTATTATCTGGACGAATTTCTTCCTGATAGTTTTCAGCCGACTTAAGAATTGGTTGACCATCGTCCGGGAAGGGGATGCTAAAGCGTTGTTCTGGGCGTGGGGCAAAGTGTTTATCGAATTGCCAAAACTGTATGCAAAAAGAGGTCGAGTGCAATCCTCCAGAAGAGTTGAAATTACATATATCCGATCGATGATGACTAATTGAAAACAGATCGCAAACATAACGCCTCCATTATCATCGTCAATTACAATGGCAAGCATTTTCTGCATGATTGTTTAACTCCAGTACTTGCTCAGCTTGCTGAAGACGATGAAGTCATTATTGTCGATAATGCCTCTTGGGACGGCAGCACGGCATATATCAGAGAAACTTTTCCTACTGTGCGATTGATCGAGAGTAAAGCGAATCTTGGATTTGCCGGAGGGAATAATCTCGGTGTGAAGCACGCTGCCGGTGATCATATTATTTTATTAAATAATGATACTATCGTCCGTCCAGGATGGTTGGAAGGATTGAAAAACGCAATAGCTGAGGAACGAGTAGCATGTGCTTCATCATTGATCAAAACAGAAGGAATACCCGATCGGTATTACGAAAAGAACGGTTCAATCAATTTTCTGGGACATAATATCATGCGGATTTTCGAAGAACCGTCCGACATTTTTTTTGCCGGCGGCGCTTCAATGATCTTTAAGAAAGATATTCTCGGCATTCCGTTCGATGAAGATTATTTTGTCTATGCGGAAGATGTGTATCTCGGTCTGCGGACAAGATTTATGGGCTACCAAATACGACATACCAATGAATCTGCATTGGATCACTTTGGCAGCGGAACTTCAAAACATCAAAAGAACACATTCTTGACCTATTATCAGGAACGAAACAGATTGATGAATACAGTTCTGTTCTTTTCTCCAAAAACTGTTTTCAAAGTATTTCCCTTTATCTTTGTTAATTGTTTCGGAAAGTGTTTTTTGTCGCTGCTGGGTCAGAAATATTCCTTAGTAGGTTTATTGCACGCATATGGCTGGTTCTTCATCAACTTTCGAACAATGATGTTGAAAAGAAAACAGTTGCGTGCGGAACGAACAGTGCATGAGAATGAAGTGATTCGGTTTATGACCGGGAAATTGACGAATGGTGAAAGTCCTGTCGGTAAATTCGTGAATGCAGTTGCATTGGCATATTGCAGGATGGTGAATCTTACTGTTATCGAGTTGTCGAAATGACCGTCAGTATCATCATAGTCAATTTCAACGGATTGCGGTATACTCGGCAGTGCCTGGAATCGTTTTTCCGGTATCATGATGTGAAATCCACAGAAGTGATCGTCGTCGATAATAATTCGACCGATGGTTCTCAGCAGGAACTGCCGCAGCTTTTTCCATTTATCCATTTCATTTCGCTCCACAATAACGTGGGATTTGGCGGTGCAAACAATGTCGGCGCTCAACGTTCAACAGGGAGGATGCTCTATTTTGTCAATAACGACACAGTGTTCTATAAGGAATCTGTTTCCGAACTGGTGAAAACACTTTCGTCGCACAATAAATACGGTATTGTCGCACCAAAACTGTTGAATGAGGATCACTCTTTTCAACTATCGTTCGGACAGTTTCCCACCATTCAAAATGAATTTGAGACAAAAAATATTGCAGAAAACTATTCGCTTCAAACGAGTTTGGATTCTTCAATATCAATCCCGATTCCAAAAGATTGGGTGTCCGGTGCTGCACTGATGATCAAACGGGAAGTGTTCGAGGAGATTGGAGGATTTGATGAGCGATATTTTATGTATTTTGAGGATGTCGATCTCTGCAGATCAGCAGCAAAAAAAGGTTTTCAAATCTTTTATGTGCCTTCAAATACGCTGATACATTTAGGCGGGAAAAGTTACGGAGCCAGAGACGAACGGATAACAGTGGAATATCGAAAAAGCCAGCTCCTGTTTTACGATAAGCACAATTCACTTCTCCAACGATTGCTGGTGAGAGTATATATCTTGATGAAGTTTACTGCAGGGTTGTTCCGGACGAAATCAAGGTCTGCTGCACTGGCAGTTATTCCGCTGGTTTTTCGCTCCTCTAATCGACAATGAACTGATGCGCATAGGAATAGACATACGGAAATATCATGACTTCGGTATCGGGACGTATATTCAGAACCTGATGAATGTCTACCAACATCGAGAGGATTTCGATTGCATCTATTTCGGCAACGATGACATTCAATCTGAGATTTCCAGATTGAAAAAAGGATCGTTCATTGCGGACAATTCCCCGAAGTATTCTCTGCAAGAACTCACATCGGTTTCAAAAAAAGCAAATAGTCAGCAACTGAACCTTTTTCATTCCCCTCACTATACATATCCGATAAATCTCAATGTGCCCGGTGTTGTCACCGTTCACGATATCATTCATTTAAGGATGAAAAAGTATTATTCATTACCAAAGCGCGCATATGCATTTTGTATGATTCGGCATGCGTGCGCTGCATCATCAGCGATTATCGTAGATTCTGCTTTTGGCAAGGAGGAATTGTTGACTGTGTTCCGAATCCCGGAGAAGAAAATTCATGTAGTTCCGTTAGGTGCCGATGAAGTGTTTTCTGACAAATTGAAGGATAATGATAAAGAAGCTATCGTTCGAAAATATGGTATCACAAAATCGTATATTTTATATACCGGTAGCCTGAAACCGCATAAGAATGTACCGACACTGTTAAAAGCATTTCGTACAATTCGGCATCGTCATGACGTTCAGCTTGTTTTCACCGGCGAACGGATATCTGAAGTTCCTCAACTGCAACGATATGTGGTTGAAAACGGTTTATCGGACTCAGTGCTCGATCTTGGAAGAATTCCGAAAGAAGAACTAAAAGCGGTGTATCAGTCTGCTCGTGCAGTCGTTCTGCCGTCGTTATACGAAGGATTCGGATTTTCTATGCTGGAGGCGATGGCCTCAGGTGTTCCTGCGGTCGGCGCCAGGGCAACATCCATCACCGAAGTCGTCGGCGATGCAGGATTGTTGTTCGATCCGATGGATGATTCAGAACTCGCGGGACATCTTGATGATATCCTGACGAACGAATCCCTCCGAATATCGTTGGTCAGCAAAGGAACAGAACGTGCTAAACAATTTACCTGGAAACAATGCGCAGACAGAACGATCGATATCTATCACGAGGTGCTCAAATGAAGATAGGAATCTTGGGCGGTACGTTCAATCCTCCGCATATTGGACATTTGATTACTGCAGAAAAAGTGCGGACCGAACTCGGTTTGGAAAAGATTATTTTTATTCCTTCCTTTATATCACCGCATAAACAGGAAGGGGAGTCCGCGCTTTCGTTGCACAGACTGGCGATGATACGGCTCGCCGTTGCAGACAATCCGTATTTTGAGTGTTCAGACATTGAAGTGACGAACAAAGAAACATCCTATACTCTGCATACACTCGAACAATTGCATAAGAATCACCCAAACGATTCTTTCTTCCTTATTATCGGGATGGACAATTACCTGACGTTCCATCTTTGGAAAGAACCGGCAAAAGTCCTGGATTTAGCAACACTTGTTGTCATGAACCGCCCGGGGTATCCAAAACAGGTTAATGAGATCGTTAGAACAAGAAATACGCAGTTTATAGAGGTCCCCAATATTGATATTTCCGCGTCAGAGATTCGAAGCATGGTTGCTGCAAAGAGATCCATCAGATATATCGTCCCCGACGGCGTTGAGGAGTATATTGCAACGCATACACTCTACCGCTAAAAATTTCTCTTGACAGATATTGGCAAGTACTGTATATTCTTACACTGATCATAATTACAGTACTCCTATGACAAATAAACCTCTTTCCAAAGCGCAACAAAAGGTCCTCAATCTGGTGAAAAACTATATCGAGGAGAACAACATTCCACCAACACTGGCTGAACTTGCAGATTCGTTGAAAGTAAATGTGAATGCCGTCCGGTCGCACTTATTGACGCTGGACAGGAAGCAGGCGCTCAAGTATATCCCGAACATTTCCCGCGGGATTGAAATGCTTCATCCAAAGCCGAAAGGGATACCGATCTACGGTTATGTCCCCGCCGGCACACCGTTTATGTCGCAGGAGAATATCGTCGATACATTCGAGATCAAGAAGTATATCTCCGGTTCGGATGAAGTGTTTGGTTTGTATGTGCGTGGAGACAGCATGAAGGATGCTCATCTGGAAACAGATGATCTGTTATTTGTTGACCCGAAAGTAGAAGCTCGGAACGGCAGGATGGTTGTTGCTCTGGTAGAAGGGGAACCGACCGTAAAATGGTACGAACGGGACGGCAATACGATCCGTCTGGTCCCGGCAAACAGCAAATATAAACCGATCGAAGTGAGCAAGCATGACGACAGGTTTCAGATCGTCGGCGTGGTTGTGGGGATGATCCGGTCGATTGATAAGAAAAGGATCGATGATTCGGTGAAATACAAGAAAGCATCGTGAAAGAATAAATGGTTTAAAATGAAAAATCCCTCGAAACGAGGGATTTTTTTTGTGGACAGGGCCGGAATTGAACCGGCGACACACGGCTTTTCAGGCCGTTGCTCTACCAACTGAGCTACCTGTCCGAAAGTTTCTGAGCTTAGCATTCAAAATTTCTATCCAAAGATGCTAAGTTCATGAAACTTTCAGGATCCCGCTTCAGCGGGATCCGAAATACCTATAAACTATCTAAAAACATTTTCTCGATGCTAAGTTCATGAAACTTTCAGGATCCCGCTTTAGCGGGATCCGAAATACCTATAAACTACTTAAAAACATTTTCTCGATGCTAAGTTCATGAAACTTTCAGGATCCCGCTCTAGCGGGATCCGAATACTACTAACGATCTAATACAACTCTACAAATATAAAAAAAAATTGCTCTCTTCCCAAGAAAAAAATTTTGTCGGAAGAAAAAAATCCCGATGCCGGATTGACATCGGGATTTCGGTTACGGTTAAATAAATAACGGCGCCATCACCAGCGTGATGGTGGAGAGCAACTTTATCAACACGTGCAGGGAAGGACCTGCTGTATCTTTGAATGGATCGCCGACTGTATCGCCGACCACCGTTGCTTTGTGCCAGTCTGTTCCTTTTTTATCTTCTACTTCAACGAATTTCTTTGCGTTATCCCATGCGCCGCCGCCGTTGTTCAGGAAGAGCGCCATAAGAATTCCGGTGATCGTGCCGACCATCAACAGACCGCCGACAACTTCAGCGCCGCTGGCGCCGTGATCCGGACTGCCGGAAACAATATACAGCTGTTTGAACAACACACCGACCACGATCGGCATGGCAACGACAAGAACACCAGGAAGAACCATCTCTCGCAATGCGGCCTTCGTGACAATATCAACACATTGACCGTAATCCGGTTTTGTTGTTCCAAGCATAATGCCGGGATTGTTCTTGAACTGTTCGCGGACATTATTGATGACCGCATATGCAGCGCGTCCTACCGCTTTAATTGCAAGCGAGGAAAAGATGAAGACAAGCATAGCGCCGAGCAACGCTCCGACAAATACAGCCGGTTTGGAAAGATCAATGTGATCAAGCGTAAAGCCGTAATTGCGGACTTCATCAAAATATGCAGAGAAGAGCAGGAACGCCGCCAGTGCAGCGGATCCGACTGCATACCCTTTTGTGAGCGCTTTCGTTGTGTTGCCGACTGCATCAAGACGATCCGTTTTTTTCCGGATATCGTCCGGTTGATGGGACATTTCGATGATACCGCCTGCATTGTCCGTGATCGGACCGAATGTATCCATTGCAAGGATATATGCTGCGGTTCCGAGCATACCCATTGTTGCAACGGCAGTGCCGAACAGGCCGGCATGTTCCAGGCCGGATGTTTCACCGAGGAAGTATGAAGAGATCAGCGCCGCGGAGATTACAAGCACCGGATATCCGGTCGATTCCATACCGACTGCAAGTCCTGTGATGATGTTCGTTGCAGCTCCTGTTTTGGATGCTTCGGCAATCGATTGAACAGGGCGGTATTTGTATTCGGTGTAATATTGTGTGATGAAAACGAATGCGAGCGCGGTCAAAACACCGATAACACCGGCAATGAAAAAGTTAAAATAATATGTTTCACCGAGCAGCCATCGCGATGCTATGAAGAATCCGATCATTGCAAGGACCGATGTAACGAAATAACCACGATTTAACGCATGCATCGGATCTTCTGTATCGTTTGTTTTGACAATCATTATGCCGACGATAGATGCAAGGATACCGAATGCACGTGCAACAAGCGGGAAGAGGAGCACGCCGAGCAGTGTCAAACCAGCGCCGTCAAATGTTGCGGCATTGGCTTTATAGAGACCTGCAGCGAGGATCATCGCTCCGATATTTTCTGCAGCGGTAGATTCGAACAGGTCAGCGCCGCGGCCAGCACAGTCACCCACGTTATCACCGACAAGATCAGCAATAACTGCTGGATTACGCGGATCGTCTTCCGGAATTCCTGCTTCAACTTTACCGACCAGATCAGCGCCGACATCAGCAGCTTTTGTGTAGATACCACCGCCGAGCTGTGCAAACAGTGCTACGAATGAAGCACCAAAACCATAGCCAACGATGAGAAGCGGAATCTTAGAAATATCAGTGACAACCCCCATCTTATCAACGATTGCAAACAATCCGCCGACGCCCAGCAAACTCATTGCAACAACGAAAAATCCTGAAACTGCTCCGCCGCGTAATGCCGTTTGCAGAGCGCCGTTCATTCCTTTTGTAGCCGCTGCCGCTGTCCTAATATTGGTGCGGATGGAAGTCCACATACCCATATACCCCGCTGCAACGGAACAAGCAGCGCCAAGCACAAATGACAACGTTGTCCAGAGCGCCAACATTTCTGCGGATGCAGGATCATGTTCATTATGCGAACGTACAAATGCATAGAGGATATAGATGATTGCTGCGAGTGCTATTGAAAGATAAGCAATCGTTCTGTTTTGTCGGCGTAAAAATGCTTCCGCGCCGGCTTTAATTGCGTTGGAAATCTCTTGCATGGCCGGCGTTCCGGTATCGCGTTTCAATACATCGCGAATCAGATACATGGCGAATATCAGTCCAATAACACTGATGCCAAGAATTAACGTTAGTTCCATAAATCCCTTTAGATTGGTTAAAAAGAGGGTTAGTTACTTAAATTTTAGATGTAAATATACAATTTTAATGCATAAGAACAATGAGAAGGATCCGTTTTTTTTCTCATTTGCAAGGAAACAGCCTCAACGGAAATATAAAAACCAAACTATCGTCAGAATTGGGAGTAGTATAGGAATGGTATAGTGCGTTATGTATCGGATAAAAGAAGGAGTGTGGATTTTGTAATGGTCTGCAATGGACTTCACCATGAAATTCGGACCGTTTCCGATATATGTGTTTGCACCGAAGAAAACCGCACCGATACTGATAGCGATAATCGCAGAGGAAAAATCCGGATGAAGAAGTAATTCGGCTACGGGTACTGTTGAGGTAGGATTGAGATTGCCTTCAGCAACGCTGTAGAAACTAAGATACGTAGGAGCATTGTCCAAAAAGCTGGATAAAATTCCTGTGTTCCAATAAAAGAAACTTGTTGAGAGTGTTTTCATCATATGTGCTTGCGCACGAAGCAATTCTAATGCAGGGATCATTGTCGCGAAAATTCCCGCAAACAGAATGGCGACTTCTTGGATCGGATGGAATGTAAAATGATTCGCCGTATGAATGGATTTTTTTGTGGTGAGATATGATGCCACTGTTGCAGCAATAATTACTACTTCACGCAGAAACATTGGTGATTTGATAAAGACCGCCAGCAAGATAATGCCGAGAAACAGGAAATTGATCGAACCTTCGATCTTCCAAACATCTGTTTTTTCAATCTCCTTTACAACTGATTTCTTCTGTTCGTGAAAATTCTTCGAGTCCATCACGTAAAACACTGCAAGCAGCAATCCCACTGCGGTGATCCACATCGGGAACAGGTGCGGCGTGATCCACCAAAAAGGAATTCCTTTAAGATATCCCAAAAATAGCGGTGGATCACCGATTGGAGTTAGTGCACCGCCGACATTCGACACAATGAAGATAAAAAATACGATGTGATACGGTTGGATCCTTGCCTTATTCATCTTTATCCAGGGACGGATCAGGAGCATTGATGCACCAGTGGTCCCTAAGATGTTTGCAAGAATTGCACCACATAATAAAACCAGCACATTCTCTTTTGGATTGGTCAGATCTTTTGTCGAGATGTGGATACCGCCGGAAACGATGAACAGTGCTCCGATGAGCACAATAAAGCTGAAATACTCACTTGCCGTATGTACGACGATTTCATGTGATTGTATCACTAGCAGATAATAGGCAAGAACGAATACTCCCAGTGATAAAGAGACTTTCGGATAATGTTTGCCCCACCAGTCGGGGAAAAACAATGGCGCAGTTGCAATAAGCAGCAGCAAAAGTACAAAAGGAGCGATCATCAGGATTGAGACATCCATAGCTTGTCGTTATGATTTTTGAGTAAAAAAATTCCAAATGAAATAGACCGGAACACCTGTAGCGACAATGCCAAGACCCGGCCACGTAAATGTCGGTTTATAAATCAACAGGATAGCACAGATTAATGTCGCTAATCCGATATACAATGCTGGAATAACTGGATACCCGATTGCTTTATATGGTCGTTCAGCATTCGGTTGTTTTTTACGAAGGATGAATATCCCTCCGACTGTGAGTATGTAAAAAATTAACACTGCAAAAATAACATAATCAAGCAAGTCACCATAACTGCCGGAGAGACAAAGCAAACTTGCCCACACCGCTTGCACGATTAATGCCCAGGAGGGAACGGCATGAGAATTTAATTCCCCGGCTTTGCTGAAGAACAGTTTATCCTTTGCCATTGCATAATAGACGCGTGCACCTGCAAGGATCAGTCCGTTATTGCAGCCAAAGGTGGAGATCATGATCAAGATCGCCATCCCAACTGCCGCAGTCTCTCCAAAGATGACGGAGACTGTTGCCGTACCTACTCTGTCTGACGTTGCAAATTGAATTCCACGACCAAGAACATCCTGTGCTGCAGGATTTCCAACTACCGGCAGTACGACAATATAAGCAATATTCGCCAGCAGGTACAGAAGAGTTACGATGCCAGTCCCGATTGCAAGACTCAACGGTATATTCTTTTTCGGATTGATCACTTCGCCTGCAGTGAATGTGATATTGTTCCACGCATCGCTGGAAAAAAGTGAACCGACCATCGCAACGCCGATGGCAGCGATCAAGTTCCATCCTGCCAATGGCGTAATAGTGATGATCGAACCGTCCTTCACTGCCGTCCAATTCGCATCCCAAAAGTGTGAAAAGTTGGCTGAGAGCGCTTCTGCATTTCTTGCAATAAATATTCCGAGAAAGATGACAGCAATTAATGCAAAGGTTTTCGCGAAGGTGAAAATATTCTGCACGACCTTTCCTTCTTTAATGCCGGTAAGGTTGATGGCAGTAAGAACTACAATACTCGCAATTGCCAAAAGCTGTGCCGCACTGATATGGAATCCGAGTAAGGTAAAGAGGATATGCTGCTCACTGAACCAGGGGAATACTACCGCCGTGAATTTTGCAAATGCCACACCGACTGCGGCAATTGTGCCGGTTTGAATCACAGTAAAAACAGTCCATCCATACAAAAATCCAATTAATGGATTATATGCTTCACGCAAATAAACATATTGTCCGCCGGCATGAGGCATCATACCGGCCAATTCTCCGTAGCTGAGAGCAGCAGTAAGCGTAATGAATCCGGTAATGATCCAGACAATCAGAAGCATTCCCGGAGAGCCGACGGTGCGGGCGATATCGGCGCTGACGATGAAGATTCCCGATCCGATCATCGATCCGATGACAATCATCGTCGAATCAAGGAGGCCGAGGCTTTGTTTGAATTCTTTTTTTGGGGTGCTCATACGTTTATGTCTAAGACCGTTACTGATAAAAAATATGCCCGCATGTCAAAAAATTCCATTGCGGGCATACGTATTTGTTTGCAGTGTGAGAGCTACTGTTTCTGCAATCGGCTGTTCTTTATGCTGTAGCTGAAATAGATGACCAATCCAATCAGGAGCCAGATGCCAAGGCGTACCCAGTTCTCAAGACCCAAGCCGTAGATCATTCCGGCGCAGACCAGAATCCCGAGGATCGGTACAAGAGGAACAAGGGGAGTCCTGAATCCGCGAACCATGTCAGGATTCTTCACTCGCATAATCCACACGCCGGCACACACCAGAACGAATGCGAACAATGTTCCGATACTTGTCATATCTCCGGCAACGCTTCCCGGAATGAACGCAGCGAATGTTCCGACGAAAAAGAAAAAGACGATGTTGGATTTGTACGGCGTACGGAATTTCTTATGGACATCTGAAAACATTTCAGGCACTAAACCGTCGCGGGACATGGAGAAAAATACTCGGGTTTGTCCAAGAAGCATTACAAGGATTACGGAAGAAAATCCCGCAAGAATTGCGACGGTAATCAATAAGGCGAGCCATTCAAACCCCGGCATATAATGCAGGATCGCATATGCTACGGATGCTTCTTTACCGGCTATTCTAAAATCAGTATAGGGAGCAACACCAGTCAATACATAGGAGAAAAGAATATAGAGGATCGTACACACTGCAAGGGAAGCCAAGATCCCGATCGGCATATCGCGGGCAGGATTCTTTGCTTCCTGCGCAGCCGTTGATACAGCGTCAAATCCAATGAATGCAAAAAAGACTACGCCAGCCCCTCCGAGGATCCCCATGATCCCGCCGAAATTGATATTCGAACCGAGATGAGATTTAATGGTGGTCGCTTCCGGGATTAACGGTGTTTGGTTCATAGGATTGATATACGCCCATCCGAATCCGATGAAGAGCAGGACGATAGTGACTTTAATGACAACGATGATGCCGTTCACGAATGCCGATTCCTGGGTTCCGCGAATCAATAACATCGTTATGAGAAAAAGGATCAAAATCGCTGGAAGGTTTATTATCCCGCCTACACCGTCTGGCGACATTTCGAAAGGAGAGTGACTCCATTGGAATGGGATCATCATGTTCCAATGACCAAGCAGTTTGTTCAAATATTCGGACCACGCAATGGCAACTGTTGCAGCGCCAAAAGCATATTCAAGAATTAAATCCCAGCCGATGATCCAAGCGACGAATTCACCGAGCGTTGCATACGAGTAGGTGTAAGCACTTCCGGCAATCGGGATCGACGATGCAAATTCAGCGTAGCATAAACCAGCGAACGCACAACCGATGGCAGCAACCATATACGATATTGTCACTGCAGGACCGGCATGTTCCGCCGCCGCAGCGGCCGTACGGACGAAGAGTCCCGCACCGATGATCGCTCCAATACCAAGAAGAGTTAGATTGACCGGTCCGAGTGTCCGTTTCAGCGCATGTCCGGATTCCTGGGAATCCGCCATCAAATCTTTCAGTGGTTTAGTAATAAACAGTTTTGACGCCATTACTTTCCTCCTCTTGGTTTTGAATTGTAAGTAGATACGGAAACCGGATAAAGAAATCAAGTTGAATTTTTATAAGAGAGTATAATTGCTACAATTACAACCGCGGCGCCCGCGATGAACGGATACGAGATGTTCATCTCGAACAACGATCCAGCGGCGATGGGAGTGATAGCCATAGAAACAGTCATCATTGATGCGATGGTGCCAAGCACTTCGCCTTTCATCAACGGGTCTGCTTTCAGGATTGCCTGATTGGAAACGACAACACGATAAATTGCCTGGCTCGTACCGATAAAGGGGAGTGCAATGAAAAAGAGAGCAAGATACTGGGTTGAAGCAAGTAACAGTCCGATGACAACAAAAGACAGCATGATCAGTTCTAATTGATGATCGGAGAATTGTTTTTTCCAAAATGTGTTGAGCAGCAGTACCTGGTTCAATGCGATCACGACGCCAACAACTGTAAAGATACTTCCCGTTTGGACAGCGGTGAAACCGAATGCTCGTTTCGCAAACAGTGCAAAGATAGTATGTACAACAACAAATGCGAGACTGAAGAGGAACCATTTAATGTAGATCTCTCGCAAGGGTGAGGGTCTGAATGCACGGAGGATAGGTGCGATGGGATTATATCGCAGTGATTGTGTATTGCGTACCGTATGGGATTCTTCCAAAAAAAAGAATGCTGAAATGCCATTCACCAGCGCCATAGCACCGGCAAAATAGAATGGAAATGCATGGGATACAGTGCTTAATATACCGCCCACCATCGGTCCCAAAATGAAACCGATGCCGAATGTTGCCCCAATAATTCCAAGGTTTTTAACACGTTCTTTTTCGTCGTTTCTTGAGATATCGACAAGATAGCTTTGTGCGGTTGTGAAATTCCCTGCGGCAAGGCCATCAATCATTCTGCCGATGAACAAAAATGGTATTGAAATAGCACTGGCAAAGACGAACCAGCCGATTGATGTTGAAAAAATCGATAGCAACAGTACCGGTCGTCTTCCAATCCTGTCCGATACAGCGCCGAGCAGCGGTGCACTGAGAAATGCGCACAAGGAAAAGGCCGAAAAAAGAACTGTAATGGTAAATGCCGACGCACCAAACTCCATAAGGTAGAAGGGGAGAATTGGTATGACAATGCCGAATCCGAGTACGTCGACGAACACGGTGGCCATGATAATGAGTTTTTGTCTGTTCATGTATGCAGAAGATAATGAAATATTGTATCTTCCCCAAAAAGAGATGAACTATCAGTCTGTCATAGAAACACTTCGCTCCTTAGGCAATGCAAAGAATGTCGAGGGAATGAAACGATATCGTATCGACGCACAACAAGCGTTCGGTGTTCCCGCTCCCGCCATTCGCACCCTGGCGAAAACCATTGGTACGAATCATACACTTGCAATGGAACTGTGGGAGAGTGGATACCATGAAGCGAGGATTCTCGCTGCTCTCATCGCAGATCCTCAGAAGGCGACCCTACGCCTGCTAGATCACTGGGCAGGTGACTTGCAGAATTGGGCACAATGCGATGCTTGTTGTGCTGAGTTTTTTGAAAAAACGGAATTTGCCTACAGGTTGCCGTTTCGCTGGGCATCCGTTGAAAAAGAATTTGTCCGCCGTGCCGGCATTGTGATGATCGCTGTAATGGCAGTTCATCACAAAAAAACGGATGATGACGAATTCGAAAAATTCTTTCCGCTGCTCCGGCAGTATGCCTCTGACGAACGAAATTTTGTTAAAAAAGCTGTGAATTGGGCGCTGCGGCAAGTCGGGAAGCGTAATCTCCGGCTGAATAAAAAATCGATTGCACTTGCAAAAGAAATTCTCAACATTCCATCGCCGTCAGCACGCTGGATTGCGAACGACGCACTTATCGAACTAAGAAATCCAAAAACCATTGCACTGATACAACGAAGGAAAGGGAAACTATGAACTTCAATGATATCGACCGCCGCACATTCCTGTCCAATATCGGAAAAGGATTGGGTCTTGCTACCATGTCATCGGCATACTTGATGTCCCTGCAGAGCCAGTTGTTCGCACATGTGAAGGAAAATACTTACATGCTTCCGGAAGAGAGTGCAAGCAATGAAGATTTCTGGTTTCCCATACAACAGTCGTTTTCCATCTCCCGCGGTGTTATCAATCTCAATAACGGCGGAGTATCACCTTCACCGAGAATTGTCACCGAAGCGCTTGTCCGGTATCAATGGCAGCAGGAAGACCTGACAGCATATACGATGTGGCAGATCTTGCAGCCGCAACTGGAAACGATCAGAACAGGATTGGCGGAATTGTTCGGATGCGACAGAGAGGAAATAGCGATTACTCGCAATGCATCCGAATCGTTGGAAATCTTGCTTATGGGATTGGATTTGCGGTCAGGCGATGAGATCCTGACAACGACACAGGATTATCCTCGCATGTTGACGACGCTGAAACAACGGGAAATGCGGGAGGGACTCTCTCTTAAAATGGTGAAGATCCCCGTTCCTGCGAAAACGGACCAGGATTTGGTAGACGCATTCGCAAAGGGAATCACTTCAAAAACCAAAGTTATACTTCTTTGCCACCAGATCAATCTTACGGGTCAGATCATACCGGTGAAAAAAATCTGTGAGATTGCCAACGCAAAAGGGATTGAGGTAATAGTTGACGGTGCACATTCATCTGCGCAATTCGATTTTAAGAGGAAAGATGTTGGATGCGATTATTACGGTGTGAGTCTTCATAAATGGTTGTATGCACCTAAAGGGACAGGGCTTTTGTTTGTCAAAAAAGAGAAGATCGAGAAGATTTGGCCGTTAATGGCAGCGGAGAAAGCTCAAGGAACGAATATTAGGAAATTTGAAGAAATAGGGACGAATTCCATCGCACCAAAGCTGGCAATAGGTGAAGCACTTGCTTATCACAATGGGATAGGAGGTAAGCGTAAAGAAATGAGGTTACGGTTCTTAAGCCGGTATTGGATGAATAATCTAAAAAACACTCCCAAAGTATACTTTAATACATCATTTGATGACCAATTTTCCTGCGCTATCGGTAATTTTGGGATAGAAGGTATCGACCCAATTGAAATTGGTGGATATTTAATGTCAAAACATAAGATTTACACCACACCTATTGTTCATGATGAATTCAAGGGAATCCGCATTACTCCTAACCTTTATACAACAACACAAGAACTGGATCGCTTTTGCGAAATTGTAAAAGATATCGCTAAAAACGGCATACCGAAATAAACATCACTCCACTGTTTTCCTCTTCTTAGGCCAGTTTTTTTCTATAATCTCTTAAGGGTCTAATTCCACACCGCTTACGGTGTCATTCCGGCGAAAGCCGGAATCCAGGGTCTGGATGCCAGTCCCAAAGGGATTCCGTTGGAACGTACGCTGGCATGACAAGATACCTCGCGGCTTGTCGTGAGGGCATTCATTCTGTAACCTATCATAGTATGTAAATTAATTATTAGAAAACTTTAATGTGCCTTAAATCAAGCTAATAATCTTATTAAAATACTCTAATTGACACAGTATTGTAAGGGTTTTTTAAATTTTCTACATTTGTAGTAGAAAATAGTTCAAACCGCTCATTCAATATAGAGGTAGTTATGGGAGAAGTTCTTTTCACCACCAATGATGTCGCGATAATTCTTCGAGTCGATAAATCCACTATAAAGCGGTGGACGGACGAAGGGAAGCTGAAGTGCTTTCGCACTCCGGGTGGGCATCGGAAATTCAGGTCGGAAGATCTCTACAATTTTATTGCGGAGCATAACTATGGAAATCTTTCCCTGCAATCCCTTCCGCAGATCATGAGCGATGAAATGATCATCCGCTCGATTGTTCACAAGAAGGAATACAACGTCCTTCACTCAGTCTGTTTTTCAGCGGCTATAAAAGGGAAGAAACAGGAAATCCTTTCACTCTTCAGTGAAACCATGAGTGCTGGTCTTTCCCTTACCGGAATCTTGGATCATATCGTTCGTCCTACCGTGAAAAAGCTTGGCTTTCTGCTGACACAGGGAAAAGTATCCGTCAGCGAATTCCACCTTGCGCAAAATGTACTGACAGCTTCCATCATCCAGTTGAATGATTCTGTCAAGAAACAGCCCCGCAATCAAAAAACGATCGTGTGCGCTTCTATCGATAACGGAAAAAACGAAACGGAACTTGCTGCAGTCATCACATTGCTGGAAGTGAATGGATATGCCGCATTGAATTTGGGGTCCGGTATTAGCGCTGAGGAGATTAATCAATTTTTAGTCCGAACAAAACCGTTCGCTGTCTGCCTCCATACTTCATTTACGGAAAATGCAGTACAGCTCGTCGCAGAGTTGAAGAAAGTTATCGCCATAGCAAAGGCGAGCGGAACACATTGCATCGTAGCCGGAAATGCATTCGACATTGAAACAGTGAAGACCATGGACGATGTAAAATTCTGCGATTCCTATGCAGAGATCGAAGCGATGCAATTTGGGAATGTGAAATCAAACGTAAAACAATAAAATCAATCATCAAAAACAAATAAAGGAAACGACAATGCATAACAAACCTCCATAGAAAAACACCAAGCGTAGAACGAAAACCATTACAACACATTTTTTATAAATAACCACATAAGGAGTAACATCATGAAGAACACAATGTTCTTTCGAGTAGCAGCAATGGCAGCAGTGGCCGTTCTGTTCGTTGCCTCAGTGCAACAATCGTTCGCTGCAGGTACACGCGCCGGCTCCAAGATCAGCGCGGTCGCATCAATAAGTTACAAAGACAAAAACAACGGCGGTAACTATTCTACGGCTGATACCGTTGCGGTCTATGTCGCTCACAAACCGTCGACAACAATTTCCATCATTGAAAGCAATCAGGAAGGTTTTGACGGAGCATATGTCGTGTACCGCTTGTTGGTGACCAACACCGGTAACGGTGGAGACCGGTTTGCCATTCTTCCGAGTATCACATCGTCTGGACTTGTTGACAGTTTGTTCCTGTATTCCGACGCAAGTTTGACTAACACGCTCATACAGAAATCGGCGCAGTATTATGTGATGGTCGATTCCATCGGACCGGATGCGACCGACACAGTCTTTGCGAAGATTAATCTTACGAGCGATGGAAATGCATTCTCTCTGACCAGCGCGTCTACACAGTCAATCGCGTTTACTTCGCGTTCAACTGCATCCAATAGCGGCACGCCGGGCGTCGATACGACATATCAAAATGATGATCTCGGATTGCGAGTTGTTGATCCGGCAAATCTGAATGCGTTTACAACATCATCATCTCGTTCGATTCTTGTGAAGCAATCTAAACTGACCGTCACGACGGTTCCGACCACCAACACATCCAGCTATCCGCGTCCCGGTGATGTGGTAAAGTACGGTGTCAAGATCGTCAACACCGGTCTGGGCGGTGCACGCAATGTTGTGGTGACGTTCGGTTATCCGAGCAACATGTCATTCCAGACATCGACAAACTGGTCAGGTTCTGGTCCGAGTACCTATTCATTATTCACATCGGTTCCGGCAGGTGATTCTGTAACAGTAGCTGCATCCGATAGTCTGAATCTGCTGCTTGCCGATCTGAACACCGTCACGGAAGGAACAGTGAAAACGCCGACCGTCTCGATCGTGTATGACGATACAACCAACAGCGCTGGTGTAACCGGAAGAACCAGGACACTTGCGAATTCACCGGCTTCCTTTACTGTACGGTTCAAAGCGTACCCTGCTACCATTACAATGATCGATTCCAGCGAAACAGCGGAAGCGGGAGACAGCGCAGTATTTGTGTACACCGTCACCAACAATTCCAACGGATCCGATGCCTACGATCTGCGGTTGAATTCTATCTCCGAAGGCACATGGTCATGGGCTGCATACAGAGACAACGGCAACAACACCTTCTCACCGTTGCCGAACCAGGATACACTGTTCACGGATGACGGAAGCGGATATCGTTCCGGCGCATACATCGCAAGTGGTTCTGCGCTGAGACTGTACGTTCGTGCATATGTGCCGAGCGGCTTGACCTCATCGCAGGTGAATTTCAGCTATTTCGTTTCTTCTGCACGCGATTCTGTCACTGCAGGTGACGATACATTATCCGGTCAGTTCTATCCCCAGGTTCCAAACATCGTTGTTACCCGCTGGGTACTGTTCAGCGATTCAATTGCCGTTGGTCCGGCATCCATCGCTCCCGGCGACACAGCGACCTATTATGTTGAATTGACGAACACTGGCACTGGCCGCGCAAAGAACCTTGTCCTGGTGGACAGCATTGCGCAATGGTCCAGCCTGACGGCAGAACCACAGTCGAATCCTGAAGTATTTGTATGGGATGGTTCAACCGAATACACAGTGAACAGTATTGCAACCGATCCGAGCACAACCGCTTCGGGTATTACTGGCACCACCGTTTCAAAATTCACTTACGGATATAAGATGAACGTAGCGGAATTATTGAATAACCAGACACGGCGTTTACGCTATAAAGTGACCGTGAACTAAATGTTGTTCCGGGACTGCCTCGAGTGATCGGGACAGTCTCGCTAAAAACAGTGAAAACAAGAACACTCACATATTATCTCATCGGGCTCCTTCTGCTGGTTGCTGCAGCTCCTGCACAGCGGTTGAAGATCCAGTCGCCGGCCGACCAAGCGATCAGTATTTTGAATCGCCAAGCGGTGATCGTGAACGGTGCGCCCGGAATGAAACTGCAATTGCTGGTAAACGGCACTGCGGTCGATTCCGGCGTCGTCCGTCCGGACGGTGTGATAGATTTCATCGGTATTCCCGTCGAGACGGGAAAGAACGTGTTTACGGTGAAAGCGCTCGGATTCTTCCGTGATGTTGACTCCGTTACGATGTTCATTGCCGGAGAGCCCCGTTCGATCGAGATCGTTGGAACCGATAGCAACTACGTGTCGGACGGCAGGAGTGTCTATCAATTCAAAGCAATCGTGCGGGATGAGTTCGGTACGCCGATTCCGAATACGTATTCGATCTCCGTACAAAGTGAGGATCTAGAGATCTCCGGAAATGACAAAGATCCGGCTCTGGATGGAATTCAGGCCCCGATCGAAAATGGCGAAATCAGTTTCCGCGTGACAGCGCCGGAATTTTCCTCGACGACTAAACTTGTTGCGAATTGGGGAAGTGTGAAAGGGGAAAAAGAGATTGAATTCAATACACCGATCGTACCGCTGATGATCGTCGGTTCTGCCGATGCAAGCGGATCGTTCCTCTCGACAAAAGGAAATCTGGACGGTTTGAAGAATAAAGGACAGATTGATTCCGGATTCCACTCCACCGGCCGGATGGCATTCTACGGCCGCGGAACAGTGCTGGATAAGTATTTATTGACCGCATCCTACGACAACGAACGCCGCCAACGTGACCGGTTGTTCCACGATCTGGATCCCGATGTGCTCTATTCTATATACGGCGACAACAGCAGGCTGGATTATACGGCACAGACAAGCAATCCGTTCTTCGTCAAGATGGAATTGAACCGTTCCTACATGATGTTTGGCGATTTCAATACTTCGTTTGGACAAAATGAACTTGCACGATATGACAGAACCTTTACGGGTGTCAGCGGTCATTATGAAACCCGGTTGGATAACGTGGATGCATTTGCTACAGTGACTGACCGGAAAGTTGTTCAGGACGAGATTCGCGGCCAGGGTATTTCAGGATTCTATTTCCTTGGATCCAGTAATGTGGTGCCCGGTTCTGAAAAGGTGCGGATTGAAACACGCGATAAGCGCCACAATGAGGTAATCCTTGGTCGCGCGGTTAAATCCCGTTTCGGTGATTATGAAATTGACTATGTTCAGGGAACGCTGTTCTTTAAGCAGCCGGTCCAAAGCATCGATGAATCCGGAAATCCAGTGTATATCGTTGTTTCGTATGAATCACAATCAGGATTCCCGACAAATTATGTGACCGGTGTGCAAGGTGAACGGGAAGTGTTGAAAGGACTCACTGTCGGAGCAACAGCAGTTACCGAAGAACGGCAGCCGACCAACTACACGCTGCTTGGCTTCAATTCCCGATATGCATATCAGCATTCGTTCCAAAGTTCAGTGGAAGTTGCCCGCGGTTCTGATGTGAATAACAGCGGTGCTGCGTGGAATGTTGAACTTGGCGGTTCGCCGGTGGACCAGCTGCAAATGCGCTCGTATTTCAGGAAAGTGGAATCAGGTTTCGTGAACCAAACTGCTGGTGCCGGCGGATCATCAGAGATTGGTTCCACAAAGTACGGCGTCGGTGGAACGTATGACGGATTGTTCGATATGAAGCTGACGTCAGACTATTATCGTCAAAATCAGACTGCAGGAAATGCACACGTCACTGTCAATTCGCTGTCAGGCGGTATGGAACGCCGGATTT
>JBAYJG010000015.1:0-22380 GCA_041665225.1 Bacteroidota bacterium | reverse complement strand
G
The DNA here is from genome assembly GCA_041665225.1 of Bacteroidota bacterium. GTDB lineage: Bacteria > Bacteroidota > Ignavibacteria > UBA10030 > UBA8401 > UBA8401. The sequence goes on along the minus strand of JBAYJG010000015.1, from coordinate 22,379 downwards.
AGAATGCTCCTCAATTATTTTAGACTGATGATGAAGTAAAAACTGCCGCAATGTATAGCAACTGGAGACCGTTGTCAAGGTGGAAATATTTGCATTGAGAACCATCAGGAACTACAATTGAATCGTCATTCAGTAGATATTTCCATTTCTTGAAAAAGCAGATGTAAAATTTTTTTGCGGTATTTCCGGATGGAGGTTTATGCGATGAAAATATTCGTATAGTAAACGGTTCATCAGAGCAATAATCTTCACATGGAAACGATATATTTACATAAAAAAAGATACGGAGAAAGGTAATTGTCGGTTTATTTCTGGATGGTTATGTACTGACGAATGAAAAAGAAATGAAGGATCATTATTTGAGTTGTGAAATGTTCCCATTCGTAGTACATTCACCCTTATGAAAAACCGCTTGCTCATCACCGCGCTACTTCTCATCATCAGTTCGTCCGGATTCAGCCAGTCGTTGAAGTTCAAAGGTCCAGATCCGAAAAAAGCGATTACGCAATACACGCACGAAGTGTGGCAGACAGATAACGGGTTACCGCAAAACTCCGTCAATTCTATCCAGCAAACAAAAGATGGTTTTCTCTGGATGGGAACACAGGAAGGACTGGTACGTTTTGACGGCGTGCAGTTCACCGTCTTCGACAAGAACAATACACCACAGATCAAGAACAATCACATCGTCGCAATTACAATCGACAAAAAAGGAACACTCTGGATCGCAACGTTAAGTGAAGGAGTAGTTACCTACGCTAACGGCGTTTTTAAACAAATCACAGATATTCCGCAACTCGTTGGCACCCAGTTACAGCATATCTATACGGATTATCATGGAGCCGTCTGGGTTTGCACACGGGACAGTGGTGTTGTGAAGATCGATTCGCAGTCCGTCGCCCATTTTTCCACACAGAATGGTTTGCTCACAAACGATGCCTGGGAAGTCGCGCAGGATATGAACGACCGGATCTGGATTGCGTTAAACGGCGGCATCTCTATCATCGACAAAGGAGAGATCCAATCGTTCACAATGAAGGACGGCCTGGCGGCAAAAGAAAACTATGCGCTCCACGCAGCCCATTCCGGTGATATGTGGATCGGCGGCAGAAACGGGTTACAAAAATTTAAACTGGAGAACAACCATCTAACAGAACTGCTGCACTTGACCACCAAGGAAGGACTGCCGGGTGCCGGCGTGTATCAGATCATCACCGACCAGCAAGGGAATATGTGGATTGCCGGCAACAGAGGATTAAGTCGGTACTATAAAGGAGAAATCTCTTCATTTACTGAAAAAGATGGACTCTCTGAACGATTGGTGAACAATGTCTTCGTGGATCGTGAAGGAAATCTCTGGATCGGAACAGACGGCGGAGGACTGAATGTACTCAAGGACGGAATTTTCACCTCCTACTCCGTAAAAGAAGGAATGCCGCACAATAATACCTGGACGGTCTTTGAAGATCATGACAAGAATATTTGGGTCGGCACCGATGAAGGATTGGTTCTGTTCGATCAGGCGAAGCAGATTAAAAGGACCTATGATAAAAAGGATGGTTTATCGCACGGGTTAGTCTGGACTATCGCTCAGGATCAGAAGGATGTTATTTGGATTGGCACAATCAATGGTTTGAATAAGATCGTCAACAAAAAAGTCGTTCCATTACCGGCAGACCTGAAGTTCGATGATCAGCCAATTAACTGCAGTTATGTCGATCGTTCCGGCGTCCTCTGGATCGGAACAACTGGACACGGACTCTATAAGATTGAGAACGGGAAGAAAACAAGGATTGGCGAGGATCGCGGTGTGACCAACCAATTCATCAATGTCATTTCCAGCGACCGCAACGGCGACATCATTATCGGAACGGACGGAGATGGTCTGCAGATCCTCCGGAATGATTCCGTCATTCAGCGATACACGACCAAACAGGGACTTGCGGCAAATTTTATCCATTCTCTTTTTGTGGATTCTGCCAATAACATCTGGATCGGTACACTTGGCGAAGGGTTATGCATTTTCGACCGGAAGACATTCCACCGTTTTACGATGAAGAACGGAATGTTCGATGATGTGGTATTCCAGATCTTGCAAGATAATTTCGGACGGATGTGGTTCTCCTGTAATAAAGGAATCTATCAGGTGGACCGGGAACAGTTCTTCGACGTCATAAATGGTACATCCGAACATATCGTGTTCACTGCATATGGAAAAGAGAATGGCATGAGTTCGTCTGAATGTAATGGCGGCACTTCTCCTGCCGGATGGAAGACCTCAGACGGACAACTCTGGTTCCCAACCTCGCGCGGCGTAACGATGGTCGATCCGAAGAGCATCGCCATCAATACTCAGCCGCCGCTTGTAGTGGTGGAAGATCTTATCATCGACAATGAATACATCGACAAAAATATTGCCGCAGTGATTCCTCCCGGAAAACAACGGTATGAGTTTCGCTTTACGGGATTGAGTTTCGACGGACCGAAGAAGGTCCGCTTCAAAGTGATGCTGGAAGGATACGATAAGGAATGGGACGATATTAAATACCGGCGGGCGGCATACTATTCTTATCTTCCCCCGGGAGAATACACTTTCCGGGTCATCGCCGCAAACAGCGACGGTGTGTGGAACATGGAAGGAGCTTCTTTCCCATTTGTCGTACAAGCACATCTCTATGAAACGAAAATTTTCTACCTTTCCGTTTTTATTATTCTGGTCCTGATTACGTACAGTTCATACCGTTGGCGCATCCGCACCATCCAGGCGCGACAACAGGAATTGGAACGGCTGGTGGAAGAACGGACACGGAATCTCACCGAGGCGAATAACGCAAAGTCACAGCTACTCAGTTTCGTCGCACACGACTTGAAAACACCGCTGATCACCATCAACAGTATTGCACAAGAGATCAAGACGTTTGAAGTAGACAAACATTTCCGCGGGTACCTCGACCTGGTAGAACAGAATTCCAAACGGATCGTGACGCTTATTTCGGAGATTCTCAATATCACGGCGATCGAGACGGGAAAATTTCAGTTCAAATTGGAGCCGATCAATATGGCGGATATTGCAGGATTGGTGGTGGATGGATATCAGATCCAGGCACAGCGGAAGGAACAGCAGTTGAAATATTCTGTGGACGGTCACGATCACTGTATGGTGCTTGCCGATTCTTCGAAACTGCAGGAAGCGATGGAGAATTTGGTGAACAACGCCATCAAATACTCACCCCGCGGCGCAATGATTCAGGTGAACGTGGTGCGAAACAATGGGAATGTGCGGTTTTCGGTGAACGATCAAGGACCCGGCATCTCTGCTCAGGATAAGCAGCAGCTCTTCAAAAAATTCACCGTCCTATCGGCAAAACCTACCGGCGGTGAAATTGCAACAGGACTTGGTCTGGCCATCGTCAAAGAGATTATCGATGCCCACAAAGGAAAGCTTTTTGTTGAGAGCGAACCTCCAAAAGGCAGCACATTCATCATCGAATTGAACCGGTACGAATAAGAACGAGTGACCGCCGATGGAAGACAACGGTCACCCAAACAATCAAACAAATCAGGAAACAACATCCGCGCGTTTACGGCGAAGGATGGCAAGAACGAATCCCGTCAGCACCAGCAGCGTGCCAATCCACACAAGACTGATGAACGGTTTTACGCTTGCTTCTACCACAAGCGCTTCTTTCTTTCCTGTCAGCGAAATGCCCGAGACATGTTTCACACCAATTTGAATAACCGACCGGCCATCACCCATACCTCCTATGCTCATTGCCAGGAATTCTATGTCGCTGGAGAGCAGCTTTGAGGTTGCTCCGAAATACTTCGGTTCTCCGCCGTCATAGATTACATAGGGAACTACTGTTTCTGTTTCACCGCCGGTAGTGATTTCCAATTTCGCACCGACCTTCGTACCGCCGCTTGTTCCCTGCGGGTTATGCCCGCCCATGTCGAACGAAGCGAATGTTACCATTGCATTGCCGATTGTAGCACTTTCGCCTTTGTACAGGGTAACACGTCCCTGCTCGTCTACAGCATTTTCTTCCACGCCGGTAGGGGAAATGTATACATCATGCGTCAAATAGGATTTGATATCTGGATTACGCATCATACCCGAACTTTGAGTTTCGAACATCATCGGTACCAATGTCGATGCAGTTCCTTCCTTTTCGATCTGTACAGTAAAAGCCGTTTTGTTCCCTTCAACAATGTGCTTCCCGTTATATGTTACTGTGTATCCGAAAATATTCTGCGGGGTTCCGAGTTCCAGTGTCGCACTTTTTTTCTCATTGAACATTCCAGAGACAATCGCACCAATCAGGAAAACGGCCAATCCCATGTGCGTGATCTTTCCACCCAGCAGACGAATATCGCCGCGTATGGTCATGTACGTGATCTCTAGGTTAACAAAGAACGTGAACAGCGCGCCGAAGATGAAGAGCAGATACATCACATCCCATGTGCTGAAGAAACCGATCGCCACAGTGCTGATGAACGATGCCAACAGCGCTTTCCATGATTTTTCTTTCAGGAACATGCCGTCTTCCTGTTCCCACCGCACCAGCAAACTGTAGCCGATGAGCAAAGTCATAAGAATGGCAATCGGTACATGCATTGTGTTATAGAAAGACGGATCGACCTGCGACGCAGAAACGATCGGCAGACTCGTACCGAAGAAGACGATGACGGCACTCGCGAGCAGCACGAAGGAGCCAATTGCCAATGCGAATTCCCGCGTCAACCAGTGCATCGGCTGTGCGATCGCTTTCAATTCCTTTCGACGAAGAAACAGGAAACCGAATCCGAGTATAATTGCGCCTGCAAGAAAGAGCACCAGCAATCCATAGACAATGGTGCCGGGGTCGGTAAAGGAATGCACCGATGATTCGCCGAGAATCCCGCTCCTGGTCAGGAACGTGGAGTAGATCACCAGAACGAACGCAAGGATCGCAAAAAGGAAATTCGTGCGGACGAGTTTTCCTGTCCGCGCCTGAGCCAACATTGTGTGCAGCAGCGCCATCGAAATAATCCAGGGGATCAATGATGAATTCTCAACCGGATCCCATCCCCAATAGCCGCCCCATCCCAGTACACCGTACGCCCAATACGCACCGAGCATAAGCCCGGCACCGAGCGCCAATCCGGTAAACAGCACCCACGGAAACGCACTATTCAGCCATGTGTGATATTCTTTTCTCCATAACGCTGCAATGGCAAAGCTGAACGGGATCGCCGTTGCGGCAAATCCGATGAACAGCACCGGCGGATGAACCACCATCCAGAAATTCTGCAGCAGCGGATTCAATCCACGGCCGTCCTGGGGAAGCTGACCCGGGGCAAGTTCTCCGGGAAATTGTTCATAGATCGATTTGAACGGGGATTTTGAGATCAGAAGGATCACGAGGAATGCCTGCACTGCAAGGAAGATCGGCAGCACGTGCGCTTCCAGTTTCCGTTTCTGTGTATAGGATAATAGGAAGAGACTTAGCACAGCAGAACAGAATGTCCAAAATAGAAAACTTCCCTCCTGCCCTGCCCAGAATGTGGACATCAGCAATCCAGTAGAGAGATCACGCGAGCTGTAACTCCAGACATATGCATTCTCAAAATTGTGTTGAAGGATGTCGGTCATCAGAAGGACGGATGCGAGAAAGATTCCGAGCGCGCTGAAATACAATCCGATTCGTCCAGCCGAAAGTTTTTTTGTTTTGCCGTTTACCGCTTGAACGTAGCTGAGGATCGAAAGTATTGCGGCAAACAGTGAAAGATAGATGGCAAATGTTCCTAGCATGAACATAATGAGTACCTCGAATAATTCAACGATGTTGATATTTTTTCACAAAGACAGTGAATTTTTGCATACTTTTGCTTGGTAACTATTCAACAATCGTACCGAGAAATTTATGATTGCCCTATCTGAAATTTATGCCTTTATCCATTCAGCAGAAAAGCTGAAAAACGAACTTCGACATAGTTTTACTTCAGCCGGCAGGCAGGAAAGCGTGGCAGAACATACGTGGCGCATGTCATTAATGGCAATTTTGCTGGTTTCGAAACTGGACAAAAAAGTCAATTTTGAGAAACTGATGAAAATGATTGTCATTCATGATATTGTAGAAATCGAAGCGGGAGATACACCGGTTCCGCTGATGGTAGGAAACGACATATTGAAGAAGCAAAAAGAAGAGCGCGAAAAAAAGGCGATTGAGACTATAAGAAGGCAACTGGGAAATGATTTGGGCGAGGAATTCTATTACCTATGGTATGAGTTTGAAGCCCAAGAAACGTACGAAGCAAGGGTGGCGTATGCTTTGGACAAACTTGAAGTACAGATCCAACATAATGAGGCCGACATCAGCACCTGGATACCGGTAGAATATGATCTGATCTATTCACGAAGGAAATATACAGCATTCGATTCGGAATTGGATGCGCTTCGAAAGATCATCGAAACGGAGGCAGAGGAGAAATTGACGGTTGCTGGAATCCCACTCCATCGACCCGGGTAATGTTCGACGGAATCAGCGTACTGATTCCGTCTTTGCTTATCGCCAATCGGTTAAGTACCTTAGCGTACTTCGAAGCACATTCCCGGAGCATCCGTGCGATTATGTCGGCAATATTGGTTGTTCATCTCCATTACGCTCCCTTCCCTGTTCTTCGCACAAGAATTCCAGATTCATGGACTGGCGTCGGGATGGTTCTCTGCAAACGCATCAAGAGTGCAGCCAGGTATCCGCTATATTCCCGAATTTACTATAGACCAACAGTTCAATGATAACCTCAACGGCAATATCACTGTTGCGCTGCATGCATACTCCACTGCACAATTTGTTGAACACCAACAACCGCTCTACAATACATCAATGAAACCGTACCGGCTGTGGGGAAAGGTCGCATCGGATGAGTTTGAAGCACGGATCGGTTTGCAGAAAATAAATTTTGGCTCGGCAGTGTTGCTCCGGCCGTTAATGTGGTTCGATGCTATCGATCCCCGTGATCCCCTGCAGATGACGGACGGCGTATATGCGTTATTGATGCGCTGGTATTTCTCCGGGAATTCCAATATCTGGCTGTGGGGATTGTACGGAAACAACGAACGGAAAGGATTGGAAGTTTTTCCTTCAAAACATAACAGTCCAGAATTCGGCGGAAGATTCCAATCCCCTGTTGGAAGCGGCGAACTTGGAGCAACCTATCATCACCGGAACGCCGATATGAAAGTATTCTCACCTTCTCTGCGCCCCTCTGAAGAGGACCGGTATGCATTGGACGGAAAATGGGACATCGGTATCGGTGTATGGTTCGAGACTGTCATTATTCACCGCAGTATTTCTGTACCGTCGTTACAATATCAGCGCATGTGGACCATCGGTGCGGATTACACGTTTGGAATCGGCAACGGACTGAATGTCCTGACAGAATATTTCCGGACGGAAAATCCTCTCTCGGCTTTCGGATCGTCCGGTGGCCCAGGATTTTCAGCTGTGTCGGTGTCGTACCCGCTGAGTCTGTTGGACAGAATCTCGGTGATGGTATATCGGGACTGGAAAAACAACGACTGGTACAGACTTGCATCGGTACAGCGAACCTACGATTCGCTCACGTTCTATCTGCTGGGGTTTTGGAACCCTCAAACGATCCTCATCCCGCAGCAGCAATCAGGGAAAGCATCATTCGCAGGAACAGGGATCCAATTCATGACAGCGGTAAATCATTAGAAGTAGTTTCCAAAAATATTTTTTGCCATTGCGAGTCCCGATATTCTTCCGAGCAAAGTCAAAAGATGTCGGGACGAAGCAATCTTCTTAAAACAATGTAAAAACGAGATCGCCACGTCGTTCCGACGAACAACAGACGGAACTCCTCGTGATGGCAATATATTTTGTTTTTACGATGGCCTTTAATTAAATGATGAACGATATGAACTCTCCTCTCATTCGAACGGAACATCTGAATAAGTTTTATTCTCTTGCCTCCACAACGCTCAAAGCGCTGGATGATATTAATATATCGGTTGCAAAAGGAGAATTTCTCGGATTGGTAGGACCGAGCGGCTCGGGAAAAACCACGTTGTTGAACATCATCGGCTCACTCGACAGTCCGACAAGCGGAAGCGCAGAAGTACTCGGCATGAAGATCGAACTGCAGTCGCATAAGGAATCCTCACGCCTGCGGAACGATCATATAGGATTTATTTTTCAAACATTCAATCTGCTTCCCGTGTATACGGTCTATGAGAATGTGGAATTCCCTCTCCTGCTGCTTGGCACGTCCGGCGTTCAGCGGAAACAGATGGTGATGCAGGCATTGGAGTGGGTCGGCCTCGAGGACCGTGCAAAATCCAAACCGTCACAGCTTTCGGGAGGACAGAGTCAGCGGGTTGCTATAGCCCGCGCCATCGTCAAACAGCCGGCGATTGTCCTAGCGGACGAGCCGACCGCAAATCTCGATGCTGCCAATTCGCACAACATCATGAACACGATGTCGGAATTGAATAAACAGCTCGAAACAACATTCATCTTTGCAACGCATGACGAAAAGGTGATCTCGTATCTCCGCCGGAAGGTCACGCTGGTCGACGGACGGGTTGAAAAGGACGAGATCATGGAACCGGTGAGGTACTGATGCTGCTCTTAAAACTTGCCTTTCGAAATATCATCGGCGCGGGACTGCGCACATGGCTGAACGCCGCCGCCCTTTCTTTCGCTTTTGTCACCATCATCTTTCTGCAGGGCGTGTACACCGGAATGAACGATCAGGTGGAAAAAGCAACGATCAGCACAATCTACGGCGGCGGACAATACTGGCATCAGCACTACGATCCGTACGATCCGCTCTCCCTGACCGATGCGCACGGTCTTGTTCCGGCTGAAGTACAATCATACATCGATCAGCGGTCGGCAACACCGATCATGATCCGTCAGGGTTCGATCTATCCGGGAGGGCGATTCCGGAATATTCTTCTGAAAGGGATCGATCCCCGGCAAAGCATTCTCATTATTCCTTCATCCGTGCTTTCGGCGAAGGACGGGATCATACCGGGGATGATCGGCACGAGAATGGCAAAACACACGGGATTGAAGCTGAATGATCTCATCACCGTGCAGTGGCGAACTGCGCATGGTACGTTCGATGCGCGGGAAGTAACGATCGTTCATATCTTCAAATCGACCGTACAGGAAATCGACAACGATCAGATCTGGATCCCGCTGTCCGTCCTTCAGCAGATCACCGAGCTGCCCGGTGAAGCAACCATGGTCGTGATGAAAACCGGAATCACCGCATTCCCTCCTGTGGATGGCTGGAATTTTAAGAACCTCGATTTCCTGCTGATGGATCTACATTCTATGGTGAAGTTCAAATCGATGGGCGGCAGTATTTTTTATACGATCCTGATGTTGCTCGCGATGCTTGCGATCTTTGATACACAGGTCCTTTCCATCTGGCATCGCCGGAAGGAGATGGGAACATTGATGGCGCTCGGTATGACGCGCACGCAGCTGATCGGCCTCTTCACAATGGAAGGAGCATTTCACGGAATCTTTGCCGCCCTCGTCGGTGCGATCTATGGGATCCCGCTGCTGACCTCCGTTGAACGGAACGGCTGGGCACTGCCGCAGTCCACAGACAATTTCGGATTCGCTTTCGGTGACAAAATCTTTCCGACGTACTCCGCCGGACTGATCCTTGGAACTGCGGCGCTCGTGCTTGTCGTGACGACCATCGTCAGTTTCTTACCAACGAAAAGGATCGCAACGCTCAAACCGACCGATGCCCTGAGAGGAAAAATGACATGATCGCATTTCTCTGGAAAGGGATCATCCGGGACCGTTCGCGCTCGCTCTTCCCCGTGCTTATCGTAACCATCGGAGTGATGCTGACCGTGTGTCTTCATGCATACATCCACGGTGCGATGATGATGGTCGTCCAGACGACGGCGCATTTCAACACGGGACATGTTCGGGTGATGACTCGGGCGTATGCGAACGAAGCGGATCAAATACCGAATGACTGTGCGTTGCTCGGCGCCGATTCGATCCTTTTTTCCTTACGGAAGAAATTCCCGAACCTTCAGTGGACGCCGCGGATCCGTTTCGGCGGACTGCTCGACGTTCCCGATGAGCGCGGCGAAACAAAAGCGCAGGCACCGGTTGCAGGAATTGCCGCGGACATCCTGACCGGAGGAAGCCCTGAATGGAATATCCTCAATATCAAGAATTCCATTGCGCGGGGGACTGTTCCGTCGCACCGCGGCGAGATTGTTATTGCCGACGATCTTGCAAACTCATTACACGTGGTACCCGGACAGACCGTTACCTTGATCGGTTCCACAATGAACGGAAGCATGGCGGTAACAAATTTTACAATCGCCGGAACGGTTCGGTTCGGAGTTACCGCGATGGACCGCAGTATGATCATTGCCGACATTTCGGATATCCGGCGCATGATGGATATGGAGAACGGAACAGGAGAGATCCTCGGGTTCTATCGTGACGACGTTTACCATGTAGCTGCTGCAAACGAAATGACGAAAACGTACAACGCAGAATACGCACAATCCGCCGATGAGTTCGCCTCATTGATGGGAACTCTTCGGACGCAAAGCGGCATGGCAGAATACCTGGACCTGTTCGATGCCTACAACGGTATTATCATCGGCATTTTTGTCATGGTGATGTCCATCGTCCTGTGGAATACCGGATTGACCGGCAGCCTGCGGAGGTACGGCGAGATCGGCGTCCGGATTGCGATCGGAGAAGAAAAGGGACATGTCTATCGTTCAATGCTCGTCGAGTCGTTCTTCATCGGCATCATCGGTTCAATCATCGGCACGGCGATCGGGCTTGGTATTGCCTATTACATTCAGGAATACGGCATCTACATCGGCGCTGTCACAAAGAACAGCACGTTATTGATGACGAACGTGATCCGGGCACAAATCACTCCGTTCACATATGTGATCGGATTCCTTCCCGGCGTTGCGGCGACAATGCTGGGAACAGCGATCTCCGGCATTGGTATTTACAAACGGCAAACAGCATCGCTCTTTAAAGAACTGGAAACTTAGAAATATTTTTTTGCCATCATTGCCGAAAGAAATCAATTATGCACCGTAGCTTGCAGTTGTATATTTCATTTGCGATCATCGTTTCAATTCAATTATTGCCGGCACAGCAGCTATCCGGCAATGATATCCTCGGCAAAGTCGACAAAGTGATGTTTTCCGAAACGAAGATCATCACATCGACGATGATCATTCATGGACGACGGGAAAGCCGCACGGTAGAATCGAAATCCTGGCAGCGCGGAACCCGCGATGCCTTCACCGAATATCTCTCTCCTCCGCGCGAACTGGGAACGAAAATGCTGAAATTAGGCGACATGCTCTGGACATATTCTCCTTCCACGGACAGAATCATCATGATCTCCCAGCACATGCTGCGGCAGTCGGTGATGGGCTCCGATCTGTCGTATGAAGATATGATGGAAGATCCGCGTTTGATAAATCTTTATACCGCTGCGATTGCGGGCGAGGACACGGTGCTCGGACGTACATGCTGGATACTCGATCTTACCGCTGTGAAAGAAGAGATCGCATACGCATCACGCCGCCTCTGGGTGGACAAATCTCGATTCGTCGCGCTGAAAGAACATCTGTTCGCAAAAAGCGGTTCACTATTAAAGACCGTTGATATCACCGAAGTAATGAATGTGCAGAACCGTTGGACGATCAAGTCCGCCGTGTACAAGGATGTACTGAAGGAAGGAAAAGGAACAGAGTTCCGCATTACATCGATCGAATTCGATGCTGCCATCCCGGATCATATTTTCACAAAAGCATCGTTACGACAGTAACTTTTCGTATATTTGATGTATTATTTTTACCACACTGATAAAAACACTTATGCTCAACTCTCTTCAATTGCAGCGGCCGCTCATTTTTTTCGACCTGGAAACAACCGGCGTCAGCCTCTCCAAGGATAAGATCATCGAGCTCTGCGCGATCAAAGTGATGCCGGACAAATCACGCACGATGCTGCTGCAGCGGTTCTATCCCGAGATGCCGATCCCGCCCTCCGCTACGGAGATTCACGGCATTACGGACGAGATGGTGAAGAACGAACCAACATTCCGGGAAAAAGCAAAAGAGATTGCCGCATTTTTTTCCGGATGCGATCTGGCCGGATACAATATTGCCAAGTTCGACATACCGCTACTGGTGGAAGAATTGCTGCGTGCGGGACTTGGAGAGAATCCATTCGAAAAAGTAAAAGTGATCGACTCCCTCTCCATTTATTTCAAGAAGGAGCCACGCAACCTTGCTGCTGCATTGAAATTTTACGCAAACGAAGAGATCGTCAACGCTCACTCCGCCGAAGCGGATGTGGAAGCTACGATTAAAGTGCTGAACGGCCAGTTGGAGAAATATTCCGATCTCGAACCAACGACAAATGCACTCCACGAAATGTTTTATCAAGAAAACGATTTTTTGGATTATGACCGGAAGTTCTCACGCGATAAAAAGGGAGAAATTGTCTTCATGTTCGGCAAGAACAAAGGACTCCCGGTGGCGGAAAATCTCGGCATGGTAAAGTGGATGCTGGATAAGGATTTTTCGGAGCATACGAAATTCATCGCACGGAAAATTCTAAGCGGAGAAATCTTTTAAAAAGCAGAACCACATAGGCACACAGGACGCAAAGGAAATGTCGGGACGGTCGCAAACCGTCCTTTTTTTTACCACAGAGACGTGTAGGCACAAAGAACACGGAGAATTTTCGACATTACTATTCTCCCGTCGTTCCCTCGAAAGCGGGAATCCAGATTTTATGTTTAGTTGATTTGAGTAAAACTTGCATCAAATTCTTCACTCTGAACTATTTTGTTTTCTTTGTGTCTTAGCATCTTTTGCGGTCTTCTTTTTCCCCTTTTTCTCCCTCCCCTCCGTGGGGTAAAATTTGAGTTTTTTCTTTCCTATAAATAAGACTCCGAATTCGTTTCTTTCTTACAACTGATAATATTTTCCTTCTAAACCATTCAAATCATTGGCATTTCCGGCGGTTTTGTTTGGCAACCTTTTTGCAAAAGTACCCCGTGTCTTTAATTAAAAAAGTATCCGGAGTCCTATATTATGTCAACTGTAAAACGTGAAATGGTGAATATCGACGGCAACGAAGCCGCTGCCTTTGTCGCACATAAAACAAACGAAGTCATCGCAATCTATCCGATTACTCCCTCCTCCAATATGGGAGAGTGGTGCGATCAATGGTCCGCTGAAGGAAAGAAAAATATCTGGGGAACGATTCCCAGCGTTACCGAAATGCAAAGCGAAGGAGGAGCATCGGGTGCAGTGCACGGCGCATTACAGACCGGTTCGCTCACCACCACCTTCACCGCATCGCAGGGATTGCTGCTGATGATCCCAAACATGTTCAAGATCGCCGGGGAGTTAACCTCCACGGTATTCCATGTCTCTGCACGGTCGATCGCAGCGCAAGGTCTTTCCATCTTCGGCGATCACAGCGACGTGATGGCCGCACGCTCCACCGGCTGGGGCATGCTCTGCTCGCACAATGTGCAGGAAGTAATGGACTTCGCACTCATCTCGCAAGCAGCAACCCTTGAATCGCGTATCCCCTTTATTCATTTCTTTGACGGCTTCCGTACTTCACACGAAGTGATGAAGATCGAAGAACTCGCTATTGACGATATCAAAGCGATGATGAATGAAGAGCACATCATGCAGCATCGCCTTCGCGGCTTGACACCAAACAATCCTGTAATGCGGGGAACAGCACAGAATCCTGATGTGTATTTCCAGGCACGCGAAACGGTGAATCCGCATTATACACGCTGCCCCGAGATCGTACAAAAGACCATGGACAAGTTCGCATCGATTGTCGGCAGACAGTATCACCTGTTCGATTATTTCGGCGCACCGGATGCGGAACGCATCATCGTCATCATGGGATCCGGCTCCGAAGCAGTTCACGAAACAGTTGAAGCACTTCTCGAAAAAGGGGAGAAAGTCGGCGTTGTGAAAGTGCGACTGTTCCGTCCTTTCTCCGTGAAACATTTTATCGACGCCTTCCCGGCAACAACCAAAGCGATCTCCGTGCTGGATCGGACGAAAGAACCGGGCGGCGCCGGCGAACCAATGTATCAGGATGTCGTTACTGCGCTGCATGAGTACTATACCACCAGCGAAACGAAATTCAAGAAATACCCCAAAGTAGTCGGCGGACGGTACGGCCTCTCCTCAAAGGAGTTCACGCCGGCGATGGTGAAAGCTGTCTTCGACGATCTTTCCAAAGAACAGCCGAAGAACCATTTCACGATCGGGATCAACGACGACCTCGGCAACACGAGCCTGAACTACGATCCGAACTATACCACAGAAAAATCAGATGTCATCCGCTCATTGTTCTACGGACTCGGTGCGGACGGAACAGTCGGCGCTAATAAAAACTCTATCAAGATCATCGGCGAAGAAACCAATTTTTTCGGTCAGGGATATTTCGTTTACGATTCGAAGAAATCCGGTTCTACGACCGTGTCGCATCTGCGCTTCGGCCCGCGCCCGATCCATTCCACGTATCTGATCTCCCAGGCGAACTTCGTTGCCTGCCATCAATGGCAGTTCCTTGAGAAATTCGATATGCTCTCCTCTATCGTCGAAGGTGGCACATTCCTGCTGAATTCCCCCTTTCCGAAAGAACGGGTCTGGGCGAATCTGCCGCTGGTTGTACAGGAACAAATCATCAAGAAGAAACTGAATTTCTATGTGATCGACGGCAATGCCGTGGCGGTGAAGACCGGCATGGGCACACGCGTCAATACGATCATGCAAACCTGCTTCTTTGCCATCTCCGGCGTGCTGCCGAAAGATCAGGCGATTGAAGCGATCAAGACCTCCATCAAAAAGACCTACGGTAAGAAGGGCGAAGAAATTGTAAAGATGAATTACGCCGCGGTCGATGGAACGATCGAGAATTTGTTCAAAGTGGATTATCCGAACGAACTTACTAGTACAATTCAACTCCCGCCCGTTGTGCCTGACTACGCTCCGGATTTTATTAAGAACGTCACGGCGAAAATGATCGCCGGTCAGGGTGATTCAATTCCTGTCAGCCGACTGCCAATTGATGGTACGTACCCTGTCGGCACAACGATGTGGGAGAAACGCAATATCGCCACCGAAATCCCCGCATGGGATTCCGAATGGTGTATCCAGTGCGGAAAATGCGCGCTCGTTTGCCCGCACGCTTCCATCCGCATTAAAGTATATGAGAACGGACTGGTAAACGGCGCACCGGAAACGTTCAAACATATGCTCTACAAAGGAAATGACTATAAAGGACAGGCTTACACGATCCAGGTTGCACCGGAAGATTGCACCGGCTGCGGTATCTGCGTTGAAATCTGTCCTGCAAAGAACAAGAAAGAGACGAAGTACAAAGCGCTGAACATGGCGCCGCAAGCACCACTGCGCGACAAGGAAAAAGCAAACTGGGATTATTTCCTCACTATCCCGGAAGCAGACCGGCGCACAGTCGATGTCAAAACAATCAAAGGTTCGCAGTTCCTGCAACCGCTCTTCGAATTCTCCGGCGCTTGCACAGGCTGCGGCGAAACACCGTATGTAAAACTGGTCAGCCAGCTGTTCGGCGACCGGACGATCGTTGCCAACGCAACAGGCTGCTCTTCCATCTACGGCGGCAACCTGCCGACCACCCCGTGGACGAAGAATAACGATGGACGAGGACCGGCATGGGCAAACTCGCTGTTTGAAGATAATGCAGAATTCGGTATGGGCTTCCGGTTGTCATTAGATAAACAAACGGAGTTCGCTCGCGAGCTGCTGCTGAAACTCATCCCACAGTTGAATGAAACTCTCGTGAACGATCTGCTCTCCTCTCAACAATCCAGCGAGGCAGAAATATACGATCAACGGGAACGGGTGAAGCAGTTGAAACATATGCTGGAATCCATCCACATTCCCGAAGCAAAGATGTTGCTGCAGTTAGCCGATGCGCTCGTGAAGAAGAGCGTGTGGATCATGGGCGGCGACGGATGGGCGTATGATATCGGCTTCGGCGGACTCGACCATGTGATCGCATCGGGGAAAAATGTGAACATCCTTGTGCTGGATACAGAAGTCTATTCCAACACCGGCGGACAGATGTCCAAATCAACACCGCGCGGTGCGGTTGCAAAATTTGCCGCAGGCGGAAAACCGGGCGGGAAAAAAGATCTGGGTCTGATCGCGATGAGCTACGGCAACACGTACGTCGCGCAGATCGCCATGGGTGCAAACGATCTTCAGACAGTAAAAGCGGTGCTGGAAGCGGAAGCGTATGACGGCCCTTCGCTGATCATCGCCTACAGCCATTGCATTGCACACGGCATCAACATGCGGAACGGAATGAATGCTCAGAAACTCGCTGTCGATTCCGGTTACTGGCCGCTCTATCGCTACAATCCGGCGCTGGTAAAGGAAGGAAAGAATCCGTTCCAGCTTGATTCGAAACCTCCGAAAGTGAAGTTCGAAGAGTTCGCATACAACGAGATCCGCTACAAGATGCTGACGAAGATGGATCCGGAAAAGGCGAAACGCCTGCTGCGCGAAGCACAGGAAGATGTGTATAAGAAATGGAGATTCTACGAACAGCTTGCGGCAATGAACTTCGCAGCACCGCAGTCTGCGACAACCGGAAATTAAAACACCAGTTGACCGCCGCCTGCTGAGGCGGCGGTCAACTTATCTTATGGAGACTTATTATGGACTTATCAACACAATATCTCGGACTAAATCTTAAGAACCCGATTGTTCCCTCCGCATCACCGATGTCCCGCACCGTCGGCAGCGTCCGGCTGATGGAGGATTACGGTGCTTCGGCTGTCGTGCTCTTTTCCATCTTCGAAGAGCAGATCCGTCATGAAACAAAAGAATTGTATCATCACCTGACCTACCATGCGGAAAGTTATGCGGAAGCAACTTCGTATTTTCCCGAAGCGCATGAATATCACAGCGGGCCGGATGAATATCTGAACCATATCCGAAAACTGAAGGAAGCGGTAAGCATTCCGATCATCGGCAGCATCAACGGTGTTACCGACGGCGGATGGGTGGAGTATGCAAAACTTATCCAGCAGGCCGGCGCCGATGCACTGGAGCTGAACGTCTATTACATCCCCACTGATCTGAACATGACCAGCGACGATATCGAACAAACATATCTGGATATTGTGAAGGATGTGCGCAATCAGGTGACCATCCCTGTTGCCGTGAAATTATCCCCGTTCTTCACCTCGCTCTCCAATGTTGCCAAACGGTTGGACAACATCGGCGTGAACGGACTCGTCCTCTTTAACCGCTTCTATCAGCCGGATATTAATCTCGATACGCTCAACATCGAACCAGGCGTGGTGTTGAGTTCATCCAACTCCATTCGTCTGCCACTGCGATGGGTCGGGATCCTGTATAAAAAAATCAAAGCCGATCTTGCAGCAACTACCGGCGTACATCACGGGGATGATGTGATAAAACTGATCATGGCCGGTGCCAATGTGACCATGATGTGTTCGGCACTGCTGCGTCACGGTCCGCGCAAGATCCGTGAAGTGCTGACCGAAGTGCAGCAATGGATGGTAGAACATGAATACTCGTCAATCAACGATATGCGCGGCAGCATGAGCCACCAGAATGTTGCCGATCCGTCGTCTTTCGAACGGGCAAACTATATGAAAGCATTACAAACCTACATGTGAGGGCATTATGTCAATCTTCTTCAGCAGACAGTGTGAATACGCGTTACAATCCATCATCTACCTGGCGCAGAAAAAGCAAGGTGAGATGACCACTATTAAAGAGATTTCGTCACATCTCAACATCCCGTTCCATTTTCTCGGGAAGATTTTCCAGAAGCTTTCCCATAAAGGGCTGCTCCATTCGATGAAAGGTGTCTCCGGCGGATTTTGGCTGGCAAAACCAGCAGAAGAGATTGTCCTAATGGATATCATCGTCGCAATTGACGGGAATGATATTATGAATCTCTGCGTGCTCGGCTATTCGGAATGCAATAGTGCGGCACCTTGCCCCATGCATAACGAATGGAAGACGACAAAAGAGAACTTCTTCGCTTCCCTGAGCAAAAAGAACATCCTTGATGTTGCCAAAGACATAAAAAAAGACGGCTACAAAGCTGCATAGCATACGAGTGTCGATCGGGGGATACCACATTCGACATTTCTGTGAAGGAGTGTCAGTCCGGCAAACGCTGGACCGACACTCCCTTTCACCATAACATTAATAATCACGTATCATGAATTCGCACATATCTATTCTTGAACTTGCATCAAATAATCAGACAAATTTATCTGATACTACTTCTCTTCCCCGAACCATTAAAAAGATCCCTGCTGGACTGCGGCGAAAGAAATACAAACCGGGAACTGATGGCGTGTGGTACCGCAAATTGCTTGACCGGCTAAAATATGATTCACAATTCTTCCGGTCCTCCGTGCAATTAACGTTTGTACTTTTATGCTTTTGGATCGGCGTGGAATTTTATCTCTTCATGCAGTGGGGTACTTCCGGCGGCATGGAACCATATTATGAGCGGCCTCCGGGAGCCGAAGGATTCCTCCCCATCAGCGCTTTGATGGGAACGCTGCACTGGTTATACAGCGGCACGTTGAACACGATCCATCCCGCAGGAAGCATCATCCTGCTTGCGATCATCGCTGTGAGTATTGTAATGAAAAAAGCGTTCTGCAGCTGGCTCTGTCCTATAGGGACACTCAGTGAATCGCTCTGGATGCTGGGACAAAAACTGTTCAAACGGAATTTTACCGTGTGGCGATGGTTGGATTATCCTCTGCGCTCATTAAAATATCTGCTTCTCTTCTTCTTTGTATACTCTATCGCGGCAATGTCCGTACCGGATCTGGAGACATTCATTTACAGTCCCTACAATAAAGTAGCGGATATAAAGATGTATCTTTTTTTCGCAGAGATCACCCCATTCGCACTCGGAACGATCATAGCGTTAATGCTCCTCTCGGTTGTGATCAAAAACTTCTGGTGCCGTTTCCTTTGTCCCTACGGTGCATTGCTCGGTATCGCAGGACTCCTCTCACCGTTCCGTATCACCCGCATTAAAGAGTCGTGTATCGACTGCGAACTCTGCACGAAAGTTTGCCCCTCCAATATCAACGTGCATCAGGTGAATCAGGTGTGGAGTGATGAATGCACCAGCTGCATGCGCTGCGTTGAGGAATGTCCTGTGAAAGAAACATTGGTGCTCCGTACCAAAAAAAACTCTGCCACCGTGGCTCCCTATGTGTTTGGTATTTTGGTCGCTGGAGTGTTCGTTGCTGTTACCGGTCTCGGGATCCTGACAGGGTATTGGCAGAATTCTGTTTCGCAGGAGGAATATTCTCGCCGATTTCAGAGATTGGATACTCCACTCTATAATCACGCCAGAGGATCTGTCCCGCAGTATGGGCCCAATGATTAAGATTTTTCTTTTATCTGAAACTTCCGGGTTGCATATTTACGGCACAATATCCTCCGTATGAAGCAATTTATCATAACACTCTTTAAAGCGCTCGTCCCTCCGCGGCAATGGCGCCTTCCGGTGGTCATCGCTGTCGGGGCGTTATCCGGACTCGGTTTTCTGACACTGTATGTCGGTAACGCAACCTCCTATCTGTCCGACGATCCCCGTGCTTGCATGAACTGTCACGTGATGGCACCGCAATTTGCCACCTGGGAACGAAGCAGTCACGCCCGTGTAACGGTCTGCAATGATTGCCATGTTCCTCATAACAATGTTTTCAACAAATATTTGTTCAAGGCAATGGATGGTACGAGACATTCCTTCATGTTCACGTTCCGGATGGAACCGCAGGTAATTCACATTCACGATGCCGGCACCGCTGTTGTACAGCAAAATTGTATCCGATGCCATTCGTCGTTGACACAGAATGTGAAGGAACGATTCGTTACGTTGAACGAACAACAACACGGCGGAGGAAAATTATGCTGGGAATGCCACCGGGAAACGCCGCACGGCCGGGTAAATAGTCTCGCTTCCGTACCGTATGCACGCGTTCCTATCCCCTCAACAGTAACGCCTGAGTGGATGAAGGAGTATTTAAGGAAATAGTTGGGGAAAAAATAGGAATGATGATACGAGTCTCTGGTGATCAGTATTGAGTAATGGGTTTACAGTTTAGAATCTTTGATATTGAAATTATTGAACAATCATTGCGAGGTACAACATGAAAATCACTGAACTCATTGAAAAGAAACCGTGGGCCGCCTGGGTGTTGTTCGGCGGAACGATTGTCATTGTATTCTTTGTCGGCTGGCTTGGTGCTTCTATAATGGAGCGCCGCAGTGAAGCGATGATGCAATACCAGATCGGCAAACCGATCGCAGACTGGGAACCTCGCAACGAAGTGTGGGGCGAGAATTATCCTAGGGAATATGAAACGTATAGAAGCACCAAAGACACGACCTATCTAAGCAAATATGGCGGAAATAAAAAACGTGACCTGCTCGAAGAAGATCCGTTGAATATTGTTTTGTGGGACGGGTATGCTTTTTCCCGCGAGTACAACCAGGCGCGCGGCCATTATTATGCCATCAACGACATCCGCAACACACTGCGCACTGCAGTTCCCCAGCCCGCCACATGCTGGTCATGCAAAAGCCCCGATGTCCCGCGCATTATGAGCATCATCGGTCCTGCCAATTTTTATAAAGGACATTGGGATTCTCTCGGACACGAGATTGTCAACAACATCGGCTGCCAGGATTGTCACGATCCGAAGACGATGAACCTACGGATCACCCGTCCCGCGCTGGCAGAAGCATGGCAGCGGCAGGGAAAGAATATTAATGACGCTACACGGCAGGAAATGCGCTCGCTTGTCTGTGCACAATGCCATGTGGAATATTACTTCAAAGGAAAGACGGAAAAATATCTCACCTTCCCGTGGGATAAAGGTTTTTCTGCGGATTCGATGGAACGGTATTATGACGAGGTCGGCCACATCGACTTTGTCCACAAGCTTTCCAAGACACCGATTTTGAAAGCACAGCATCCCGATTACGAATTGTATCGGACAGGCATTCATGCAGAGCGGGGTGTATCATGTGCGGATTGCCATATGCCATATAAGAACGAGGGAGGCGTGAAATTCACCAATCACAAAATTGCTTCGCCGCTGGAAAACATCGCCGGCTCCTGCCAGGTATGTCATCGGGAAAGTGAACAGACGCTGATCAAAAACGTGAATGACCGGCAGGATAAGATCATGGAATTGAAACATCTCGCTGAACAATCCCTTGTCGCCGCACATATTGAAGCTGCTGCTGCATACAAAGCCGGTGCGGATTCTGTTGAAATGATACCGGCGTTGAAACTGATTCGCCATGCACAATGGCGGTGGGACTGGGTTTCTGCGGCGAATGCCGTCGGTTTCCATTCACCGTTGGAAGCAGCGCGCGTGCTGGGAACTTCAATCCAAAAAGCAGAGGAAGCACGCCGGTTCATTACGCAAGTGTTGATCAGACATCACGCATCGCCGATTGTCCCGATGCCGGATTTGTCCACAAAAGCGAAAGCGCAAGCATTTATCGGGCTCGATATGAAAAAGCTCGTTGCGGAAAAAGAGGAATGGAAAAAAAAGGTTCTTCCCGTATGGGATGCCAAAGCGAAGGAGCGGCAAGGAGATGTGAAATATTAAGAGTATTCGTACCGACAATCGATGCACGGAAGCATTAGAAAGCGCGGATCGTATCCGCGCTTTTTTGTTGTACGGATTTTAAGTAGTTTATCGCACCACATATGCACATCAAACTGATTCCGGAGGTACGATGAACACAAAATTCATAATGGCGGTCAGCGCCATCATACTTATCGCTGCAGGGATTTTATGCATATTTCTTCCTCAGGAACTTTCTGCTTTTCTTGGTGTCGCCGATGATCCGATCGTCCCGATGATGCTGAAGATTATTGGAGCGATGTATTTCGCTTTCGGCATGCTGAACTGGACGGCTAAAGAGAATATCATCGGCGGCATTTATGGAAGGCCGATCGCCATCGCCAATCTGACCCATTTTACCATAGGAGCATTGTCATTGTTGAAGGGAATCACCATTCAGCCGCATCCGTTGGGGATAGTGATTCTCGCCGCAGCATACACAATATTTGCGATACTCTTTGGTATCATCTTTTTCCGTACTCCGATTGCAACACAATAATTTCATTTTTCGCACGACATTGATCAAAAGGATCCTCTTATGAACACAGCATCTTCCAATGATTTCCGCACTCGTCTTGCACGATGGCGCGAAGTTT
>JBAYJG010000014.1:0-22691 GCA_041665225.1 Bacteroidota bacterium | reverse complement strand
TGATGTATGATGCGCATCCGGATAGCATCGTCTCGCGTCTTGCACGACGGGACGTTCTTGCCGAGTCCGATTATCTCGGTGTCGGATTTGACAGTTACCATGACCGGCAGACGTCGTTCCTGTTTGTAGTGCTTGCATCTGGTACCAAGGTAGATATACTGAAATATAATGACGGACAGGAGACCGATTATTCGTGGGATCCTGTGTGGGAGAGTGAAACGGCATTGCTGCCGGACGGATGGAGTGTGGAAATGAAAATTCCGTTGTCGCAGCTGCGGTTCACAACTGGTAATGATACGTGGGGAGTTAATGTCGTCCGAAAGATCAGCAGGAAGCAGGAGGAATCGTATTGGCAGTTGATGTCCAAGAACGATCAGGGAGATGCATCGTTATTCGGCACTATGACTGGTATGGGAGACATCAACAAGCCTCCACTGCTGGAGGTTCTTCCATACGCTGTCGGCACTTCGGAGCATTATCCTCAAACCTCTGAGCGTGTAAAGATCGAAAAACTCCGGCCGAATGCCGGCGTTGATATTAAATACGGCGTTTCATCCAACTTCACGCTTGATGCAACCATCAATCCGGACTTTGCGCAAGTGGAAGCCGATCCTGCAGTGCTAAATCTTACCACTTTTGAAACATTCTATCCCGAAAAGCGGCCGTTCTTCATCGAAGGAACCCAAATCCTACGGTTCGTTACATTCGGTGGAGATTTTGGACCCGGACTCTTCTATTCCCGAAGGATTGGCAGACCAATAGGCACACGATTGCCAGGTGACGGCAAGATAATTACTGAAGAACCGCGAACAGCAACGATTCTTGGTGCCGCGAAATTTTCAGGCAAGACGGAAGGAGGAACATCGTTCGGAGTGCTCACCGGTCTAACCGATGAAGAGGAGTTTTCATATCGTGATACGATTGGAATAGTTAAAACACAAAAGGCAGAACCGAGTGCGGTCTATAATCTGTTCCGCGTGAAACAGGACTTTTGGGGAAATTCGAATATCGGGGCGATTATCACGGAAACATCGCGGGAAGGAAGTGTTCCTGCGTTTACTGCTGGAACGGATTGGGATGTGAAATTCGACAGCAGTACGTACAGATTGAACGGCTTCCTTGCGGTTTCCCATGGTGCAAAATACATTGACAAGTTTCACCGGATCCGCACGCTGCCGGTGATGCAGCAGGGATCCGCGGGAAAAATAAATTTTGCGAAGATCAGCGGCGAGTGGACATACGGTATCAGTTCGGATTTTACGTCGAAGAAATATTTTATTAACGATCTCGGATTTTTCTTCTCACCGAATGATTACGGAATAGTTATGTTCGGCGGGTACCGTAATTTCACACCGGGAGCATATTTCCGGAGCTATACCTTCAGCGGAAATTTCCATCTGCGTTGGAATTTCGACCGCTTGACTCAAGCCCGGGAGATCAGCGCTAACGCTTACGGTCAATTGCTGAATTACTGGTCTCTCAGCGGCGGCATGTCTTATGCCTTCAGTGTGCAGGATCCGTATGAACCGCGCGGATACGGTGTTTTTCAATCTCCCTCCAGCTTTTTAGTTCGCGGAGAGATCGCTACCGATAGCCGAAAAGCGGTGATCGTAGAAGCGGAAGAGAACTACCGGAGCAATGACAATGGCGGAACTGCAACAAACACGGAAGCGTCAGTAATCCTTCGTCCGACAACATCCATGGAATACGAATTCTCATTTGGTTACGGCGTTGAACGTAACATGGATCGTTTCGCAACGGCAGTTGTGGATACACTCGTTTCGTTTGCGGCAGTCGATCCGGTTGCCGTGTACGGAAAACGAGATGTGGATGGGATGGACATCACGTTGCGAAGTTCCATCCTCTTCACAAATAATCTTTCTTTGCAGATCTATAATCAATTGTTCTGGGCAAAAGGAAGTTATGATACCACCCGCTATGCATTATTGAATCCAGGAAGGGGACTCACCTCGTATGGATATTCCGCGAACAGGGATTTCAATGAAACATCGCTGAAGACGAACGTTGTCCTTCGCTGGGAATACCGCGAGGGAAGCACGTTCTATCTTGTTTGGTCCCACAGCCGCTCGTTCTTCCAGGCAGGCGGATACGATACCGGACTCGGAACAAATATTGATAACACGTTCCTGCATTCGTCGCCGGACAATGTGTATGTGGTGAAGCTCAGTTATTGGATGAGTTTGTAGCAACGAAGAGTGTGGCTGTACGGAATGTTGGGAAAAGAAGTCCTTTTATCGTCCTACGGTCACCCGGCGTACCACGCCGAGTTTTTTTCCTAAAAATAGCTCTCCAACAGAAGTGAATTTTTCCGGGGCATCGCTCACATAGAACTGTACGTTCGGTTTTTCCTTGCTGGTATTGCGCAATCTGTGTTCATCCAGCATCGCAGCGACCGTTTCCGCAGTAACCTCACCGGAATCGATGAGTGACACCATTCCCTTGGTCACTTTGGTGATCACCTTTTTTAATAGCGGATAATGCGTGCAGCCAAGAATCAGTGTATCGATCTTCTCCGTAGTCAGCGGGAAGAGATATTCGTTTGCGATCAATTCTGTTGCCTTCAGATCCAGCCAGCCTTCCTCAACCAGCGGAACGAACAGGGGACATGCTTTTCCGTACACATGCACCCCCTGTTTCAAACGTTTTAATTCATCAGTATACGCGTTGCTGTTGATCGTTGCACTCGTGCCGATGACGCCAATCCGTTTGTTTTTTGTCGCTTGAAGCGCAGCCTGCGAGCCGGGAATGATCACGCCAGTAACAGGGAGATTCGCTTTTTTCTGCACCACATCCAGCGCTACGGCAGAAACCGTGTTGCACGCAACGACGATCATCTTCACGTCCTTGGAGAGGAGGAATTCCGTATCGTCCAGCGTATATTCGCGGACCACCTGCGGCGATTTCGATCCGTACGGCACGCGTGCGGTATCTCCGAAATAGACGATATTTTCATTCGGAAGCTGTTGCAACAATGCGCGGACGACGGTGAGTCCACCAATGCCGGAATCGAATACGCCGATCGGTTTTTGATTTTCAATTTTCATTTTTGTACTGAAGCACAGAGAGCACGGAGAATTTTAAGGGAGCTATCATTTTGAGGTCCTGCGATTTCCAATGATCAATCGTGTTTCGTCAAACTTGATCACCAATACCTTTTTCAGCCGGCCGATGCATTTACTTTTCCGTGATTGCTGTGGCTGTAATTTAAATATCCAGCTGCACGTTCATCAACTGGTGGATTGTGTGGACGATCTCCTTTCGAAGATACTGTTTCTCCTGCTCAGAAGAAATCGGTTTTCCGCGTTTGTCAGCCACATAAAAAGAATCTACGATCCCGTCGCCGCGTGTTGCGAGTTTTGCAAAATGGATCTGGTATCCATTGCGCGAAATGATCTCAGTGATTTTATAGAGAAACCCCGTCATATCCGGCGCGTACACGTCAATGATTGTATGTTTTCCCGCTTTGTGGAAGACGGCGTCGATCCGTACGTTTGGATGGAACAGCGGTTTTGCCCGCCTCCGCCATCGCCGGTGATACCGGCTGAAGAGCGCTTCCAATGTTCCCGTTTTCAACAACACATTCCTCATATCCTGCTCGATGGACGTTTCCTGTTCTTTCGTCAGAGGAAGTTTGGTTGCGGCATTCACCACCCTGAAGGTATCGATGACGATGCCGTCCGGACGGGTGTAGATTCGCGCATCGAAGATATTCGCGTCGTTTGCTGCCAGCACGCCGCACACTGTGGAGAGGAGGAATTCCGCATCGCGGGTGATGACGGTAACGATGCTGTGTTCTTCTTCGTGGCGGTACTGAACAGAGACCGTATCCAGCGTCGCAATAATCGATTCGAAGCGGGAATACTCCTCTGCGGAATACGGGGACGAAACATTATCGCCGGACGGTTCCTCCGTTGATGTCATGGATCGCCGCGTTTTGATGAACAGATCCTGGAGCAGCATCTCTTTCCACTGCGACCAGACGTTCTTGTTCACCGCGGAAAGATCGCTGTACGTCAGCAGGAAGAGCAGATCAAGCTGCTCCGGCCGTGCAAAGATTGCGGCAAATTCCCGGACTGTCGCGGCATCATTGATGTTGCGCCGGAAGGCTACTTGTTCCATCACCAGGTGATTGCGAATGAGAAACGCGACATCGTCATAGTCGTCGGAAAATCCGAATCGCTGTTGTACACTCTTCCAGATATCAACGCCGGTAATTTCGTGCCCCTGCACGCCGACCGGTTTGGCAATATCATGGAACAAAATCGCCAGGTGAAGGATCTCTTTCCGCGGCAGCGAACGGTACGTTATTCCCAGCATGCTATCGCTTGTCTGAAGTTTTTCCGCATGTTCCAGTGCGATAAGCGTATGTGCATCCGTCGTATAATAGTGGTACATGCTGTGCTGAAAGAACGCAACCAGGTTTCCCCATACCGGGATGAGCGCTCCCAGAATGTCGTTATCGTTCATCAACTGCAGTGTCTCCGCCGCGGCAGAAGGAAGACGGAGGATAGTGAGCAGTTCCTGTGCACACGTTCGGTCATCGGTTCGAAAAAATTGCTGGTCCCTGCTGAGAGAATGAAACGCGGAATGCAGTGACGGGCTCAGTTCAATGTTGTGAAAACCGCACCAATAGAATGCTTTGATGACATTCGCGGGAGTGGACAGCCATGCTGTGGTATTGCGCAAATACAACTGACGGTCACGGATCACAAAGTGATCGTCCAGCACCTCTTCCCGCTGCAGGGACCAGAACGAGGACTGCGTACTTTTGCGGAATTGATTGATCAACCGCGTATTCAGTCGATAGAGGGTGCGAGCATGCAGAAAATATTCCCGCATGCATTGCTCCACCGATTCGACAGGCGTTGCGCGTTTGTAGCCGAGAGACAAAGCAATTTCCAGTTGCTTCGAGAATTCAAGAATATCTTGTTGCGCATTCGAGAAATAGTGCAGTTCGTTGCGCAGTCGGAGGATACCGTTGAACGCCCGGATACATTCCTCCTCCTCTTCCGCCGAGATCACATTGTCCGTTGCGAGCTGCCGGAATAATGAAATACATCCGGATGCATTGGAACGAAAGGGAGTTGTCGTAAAATAGTGTGTGTTCGATGAACGGTAGATCCATACAAGTGAATGAAGGTCGCGAACGCCCCCGGCGCTGTTCTTCAGGTTCGGCTCCAGCAGTTTCACCGAGTGTTCATATTTTTTATGGCGTTCGTCCACTCCGGCAATAACGGCATTGATGAATTTCAGGTCCTGTTTTTTCCGTATGGCAGAGAGAAATTCCTCAGTATACCGGTCCATCACTTCCGAACTGCCGCACACATATCTACTTTCCAACACGGACGCCCATACATCAACATCAGTCTGATAGAGATTTAAACAATCTTTGATCGTGCGGACGGAATGTCCCACATCGAAACCAAGGTTCCACAAAGAATGCAGGAACCGTTGTGCCGTTTCCGCATTTGCCAGTTTTGAACGTTCGTCCTCGAACAGCACCATCACATCCACATCGCTGTGCGGAGCCATTTCGCATCGGCCGTATCCTCCGAGTGCGACAACGGCGAATGAATCGCGCGACGGCTCTGGTAGTTCTTGCCACAATTTGGAAAGTGTTACATCTACTAACTGCGACAGTTCTGCTGCAACGTCCAATCCGGATGCACCGCTGCGGTGAAAGCGGAAAATACAATCGTATTCCTGCGTGAAAAAGTCTTTGATGGCCATATATAATAGATAAAAGAAATGAGGAGAAGTGCAAGGAAGGAGTGAATTTCCGTCACAATTTTCGCGCTACGACAGCAACATCCTTTGCCGTCAACACCGTTCCTCCGAAATTGTCCAGTGCTTCGAAGAGAATAATGTACATACCGATACGGACTCGGTTGCCGTCATCATCGCATCCGTTCCAAATAACGGAGCCAGTGGAAGAAGAAGGTTCCTGCTGTACGAGGCGGCGGATAAGCCTTCCTGTCACATCGAAAATGCGTACCCGGATGGTTGCACTCTTAGCAGGAAGAGAATAATTGATGGAAAGAAAGTCCTCAAAACCGTCCTGATCCGGCGAAAAAGGATTAGGCGAGAGTCCCACCGTTGCTGCCGGAGGCTTTGACCCTATAAAGATACTGTTGGAATGGAGTGGGCTGGAACCGTTTTTTGAAACGGAGGAGTTCCAATTTCTGCTGTCAGTAGTATTGCCAGAAGGATCAATCCGTTCAAGCGAACGTCCGGGAGCAGAAATATTTTTTAGATGCCACAGCGGGGAATACCGCACGCTATCGATACATGTTCCGGAAATATCGACAAGCACCAGATCCTCACCGTTATTACTCAGACTCAACGCGGGAGAGAGAACAATGTTTTTGGCTGCAAGCGCTGGGAATTGCGAGAAGATTGCCGAATCTGAAGCAATGAGTACATACTGGCCCGGAGCGAGTACGAGATCCGATTGTGAAAGAAGAATGACTGCACGATTTCCCGAGGTGCCCGGCTGATCCATCAATTTCCATTCTGAAATGTTCACGGAGTCAGCAGTGCGGTTCAGCAATTCCACGAACTCTGCATTTCCTGCGAACGGTTCATACATAATTTCATTGATGATCAGCGTATGAACGGGAAAACTGTTGGTGACGGAAACAAATCCTGTATTGTTGTTCCAACGTTCATCGTGCGGACAATCTATCTGCGCGAACAACTGTTTGCGTCCGGAAATCTGTGCACGCCATTCAAACATAAGCACGGCTGAGTCAAGTGGTGCAAGTTGTTTGATGGTGGAAGAGAATATCTTTTCTCCGGTACCCGGGATTGTATCACTGAACAGATTCACAATTGCTGAATCCGTAATACTCCTTCCCGCATTCAGTGCAACGATAATAATCTTAAATCCATCCGGAAGCTTTTCCGCAGCAATGCGGTGAAGGACCAGGTCAACATTTTTCCGAGTCGATTCGTTTTCTGTACCCGGACTCGGAACACCGGACAGCCAGTTAGAAGAATCCACAGACGATGCGAATGGATCGTATCGCTGCAGCGAATTGCTGTTCGCACCTCCCCATGCAGGATGATACAACACGCTGTCCATTGTTGCCCCCCGTTCGTCAAACAACACGACGGCATCCACCGAAGAATTGTTCAGCGCGGGAATGGCCGCTTGAAATATGGGTGCATCGATGACAAAACTGTTTTTCAATTGCACAGTATCTGTTGTGATCAGAAAATAGCTGCGAGCGGGAACGATAGGAGCAGCATGTTGTACAATTCCTTTCGCTGTTCCATTATCGGAAATTTTCCAATTGCGGAGAGTAACAGGCGAACCGGAAGTATTATACCCTTCGATCCATTCGGGCAAATCGCCCGCTGGAGCATACATGATTTCGTTAATGATAATACTGCTTGGCGGAAGTCCTACAGAAAGATCAAACATGGAATTGTTGTTGCTTGAATCATCATCTTGAAAAAGAATAATTTTTGCTGCAAGCTGGAACGTTCCCTGCGATAACGGAGCAAGCACTGTACGTACAACGAATGATTCTCCCACAGCCAATGCAGGAAGTGATTGCTGGTCTCTTACTTCAGTTGAAGTGAAAATGGAGTCATTGTTCTCATCAGCATAGAGAAGGAATTCTACGACAGATAATTGCTGCCTGCCGATATTTTTTATAGTGGTAAGAACTGTAATAGGCGCTTCGGCAACAGGATGCAGCGGGATTGTTGTAATGTGCGCGATTGCTCCATCGAACTGTTTTTGTGTGACGGAATTAATGATGCCGGGGGTAGCGCCGGTCGGATGGGTTGAACTTTTCCAATTGGATTGGACAACTGATTCTGCCGCAGTATCGATCCTTTCCAGCGATCTGCCGTTTCCACCGCCCCAGGAGGAAACATACGAAAGAGTGTCAATGACAGCATTTGTTTGATCATAAAGTACCACAGCATCACCACTATTATTCAATGCGGAGAATGGCGCCTGAAACAAATGCGCCGTTATCTCATAGACAGACTTGAATGCATTAGTGTCTGTGGTAACAACTACGTACGAATATGGAGCGATGAACGGTGCGGCAGAAGACAAGGCACCTTTTGTTGAACCAGCGTCAGATACTTTCCATCCTGTGGACCGGATTGTATCGCTGCTGTTGTTGACCAGTTCGATCCACTCCGGCGAACCTGCGGCAGGTGCATACATAATCTCATTGATCAGCATTGTTCTTTGCTGGTATCCGGCAGCGATGACGAACGCAATTGAATTATTAGACGTATCTTCGTCTTCCGTCACCGTCAGCAGCGCTTTCATCGGATGCCTTCCTGCTGTAATGTTTGGATATGACCAGCTGATGGAGAATGAATCGTTGGCAGGCACTGATCTTTCAAAATCTACCGCAGCGATCAGTATCAAGGTATCAAATACGCTCATCGTTCCTGAAAAATTGCCGGGAAACGCACGGTTAACAATGGTGAATGTACCAGTTACAGCATCTCCCTGTCTCGGTGAAGCAGGGAGGAGAGAAAATGTTTGCATTGAAAGATCGACAACCTTCTTCACGGTGAGTGAGATATCATCAATACGAAGCACAGCAGTCCCGCCGCTTCCCGGCAATCCAACTGTTCTCCATCGGAAACGGACATTGGATCGACCGTTCACTGTTTCCGGAAGAGCGATACTTCTTCGCTGGTATGTACCATTATTGGATGGAGATAATTTTAATGTATCGCACAGGACGATGGAAAAACTCGTGTCGTTGCCGATGGTTGCTTCCACCAGTAATCCGGCAGTGAACGTTGCTGTTCTCCGCTCATAGAACTCCAGTGAATCTGCGACTCTTCCCACGAACGAAAAGGGAGGTGAAATAAGCGCCTGCGATACCCGCGAATCCGATGCACTGATGCAGTTTGGAAGAGAACCGGGACGGGGAGCGGATGAAGAACTGACAAAGTCTCCTGAAAGATTTTTATGTGTGCTGGTACTCCAACCGGATGGGAGATATGGAACGACAACAGTATCAACATGTTCGTGATACGGGAATTGTGTGATCTGCGCTGGTGCAGCGCTGAAGGTGCCGGCCATAAGCAGTATAAAAAACCAGTTTTTCATGCGGAGGCAGTTAAGTGCAGGAGGATGCACAGCTATGAAGAAAGAAGCAAGAGAATAGCCTTGTTTACAAAGGCAATATTAGGAGGTTGGTGAGGTAAAAAAAACCGGAAAATGTTATTTTCCGGTTTTCAAAAAATGGAGACAAGTGAAAATTTTATTCGTCCGGATTGACCGTCTTGTATACAACGGCTGCAACTGCTCCGCCGGCAAAATTACCGACCAGATAGATCCAGATATCGCTGAACGATGACAGACCCATCATGGTAATGCCTGTAGCCACAGCGGGATTGTATGCGCCGCCGGAAATGCCGCCGCCTGCAAAAGCGCCAATCACTACCGTAAATCCAATCGCGAGGCCAAAATAGGAATTGCCGGCTGACTTTTTGGAAGTTGCTACGTTCAGCACAACATACACGAGTGCAAATGTAAAGAGGAACTCGTTCAACAGTGACTTTGTAACATTATGTGTCATTGATGTCAGCACGGGATTCCCTTTTTGAAACCCGATTACCAATACGGCAAGTGCTGCGCCGATTACTTGCATGACCATGTAGGGGAAAACATCCTTCGTATCGCATTTGCCCCGCATCCAGACTCCCAGCGTGACAGCAGGATTGTAATGCCCACCGGAAATTGCTCCGCCGGCATACACCATAATCATCAGCGTGCTGCCGATGGCAAGCGGTGCAAACATCCCAGCTCCCGGCTCAATCACGGTCATCCCGACAACGAGCACCAAAAAGAAAGTGCCGATGAATTCAACGATGTATTTGTTCATAGAGTTCTCCTTGTAGTTGTATGAGTTGATGCGAATATGCAGGAAAAGAAGTGAAGAGGCAAGTAGCGTATAAAGAAACACGCCGTCACTCAGACGGCGTGTGTATTGCAAACTGAAAAGTCGCAATACTATTTTTTTACCCGTGCGCCTAACTGTCGGTCGAACATCATCAGGCTTACCGGAGAATCGCCGATCTTTTTCAGCATATCCACGATCTCGTTGGCATTTTTCTCTTCTTCCACCTGTTCGGTGATGAACCACTGCAGCATAATCTGCGATGCATAATCGTTCGCCTTCATCGCAGTTTCGTATAACGCGGTGATCGAAGCGCTCACCTTCTGTTCATGCTGCAGCACCTGTGCAAATAGTTGCGGCAGATTCTTGAAATCGCTCTTCGGTTTTTCAATTGTATCTAGTTCCACCCGCCCGCCGCGCTCGTGTACGAAGTGATAAATCTTCATTGCATGCTCACGTTCTTCCTCGCTTTGTACGGAGAGCCATTTTGCACAGCCAGGAAAATTTTCCGATTCGCAATAGGCAGACATGGAGAGATAGAGATATGACGAAAAGAGTTCCTTATTGATCTGTTCGTTCATCGTTTTCAGCACTTTTGATTCGAGTTTCATGGAGTCTCCCTGGTTGATTCATGAATGATGGTCGGGTAATATAACAAACTTTCCGATAAATATGTCCAACAGTTATTTCGGCTGCTGGAAGAGCTTTTCACTTGAGGCGATTCCAAAATAATACGAACCGGTATATTCTTTTTACAATTGTTTTCGTAGCCGTTTGCGGCGGGGTGAACCGCAGCACTGCAATAGTGAACAAACTTTTCTATATTTCGTCTAACAGAGGAAACCAACGACAGGAAGAGGATATGAAGAAAAGAATAGCTATCGGTTCAATCGCCATGCTTGCGTTTTTAGTGTTGGGAATGGCGGCATACGACAATATGTACCTGAAGATCAATCAGAATATCGATGTTTTCGGCAGGGTGTATAAGGAGATTGTCAGCAATTATGTGGATGAAGTCGATCCTGAAATGTTCATGCGTTCCGGCATCGACGGAATGCTCGAAACGCTCGATCCCTATACCGTCTATCTTGCGGGCAAGGACGAGGATGATATTGATCTGCTGACGAACGGACAGTACGGCGGTGTTGGCATCTCTATTGGCATCCGCGACGGGATCGTCACCGTCTTGTCGCCGACGGAAGGATATTCCGCATACAAACAAGGGGTAAAGGCAGGGGACCGGATCATTGAAATCGACGGTGTGAAGATCACTACCGCCAATCCAGATAGCGTACGTTCCAAAGTGCGCGGCGAACCTGGAACAACCGTGCGGATGAAGATCGAACGGGAAGGGGAAAAGAACCTGATCGAATTCACGCTCGTCCGTGAAGAGATCCAGGTGAACAACGTTACCTATTCGGGGTACGTTACAGAGAAGATTGGCTTCATCAAACTGGAACGATTTTCCCGCCGGGCAGGAGAAGAAGTTCGTCAGGCGATCAAGGAATTGAAAGCGAAAGGGGACTTGAAAGGAGTTGTGCTCGATCTTCGCGATAATCCGGGAGGCTTGTTGGAAGCAGCTGTTGAGACCGTCAGCAAGTTCGCACCGAAAGGAAGCACAATCGTTTCCACGCGGGGACGAAAAGGAACAGAAGAACGTACCTATACTGTTGAAGAAGAACCGGTTGCGGCGGAGCTTCCGCTGGCAATCCTGGTGAACAAGAACAGCGCCAGCGCCAGCGAGATTGTTGCCGGGGCTATTCAGGACCTCGACCGTGGAATCATCGTCGGAACCCGGTCATTCGGTAAAGGATTGGTGCAAACGATCGTACCGCTGAATTACAAAGCATCAATGAAAATCACCACCGCGCGATATTATATCCCAAGCGGACGATGCATTCAGGAGATTGACTATCTGCACAAGAACAAAGATGGCGTCTTTACACTTACACCGGATAGTCTAAAACGGGATTTCAAAACAACGAACGGACGATCCGTAAAGGAACTCGGCGGTATCGCACCCGATTCCACTATCGAGGCGTTGTCACACAGCGAATATTATAGTGAACTGATGCGCAAAGCGATGTTCTTTAAATTCGCGACGATCTATGTTTCCAAACATCCTGCGCAGGACGGAGAACTTGAGATAACACCGCAGGTGATGAAAGAATTCGAGCAGTATCTTGCCGATCAGAAGTTCGAGTTCGTAGAACCGGCAGAGAGGAAATTGTCCGATCTGAAAGAGCAGATGAAAAAAGAAAAATACAGCTCCGCTTCGATTTCCGCGGTGGATGTGCTGGTGTCACAATTGCGGAACGAGAAGACCAACACTTTTGCACGGTACAGCGATGAATTGAAGAATGAGCTTTCGGAAGAGTTGAACTCCCGATATGTGGGAGAGCGCGGTCGTGAACGGGCCGCACTACGCCATGATACGCAGGCGCAGATCGCAGCATCGTTGTTGATGAACAAAAAGGGATATGAGGGGATGTTGAAACAGAAAAAGTAACGAAGTATTGAAGTTGTGGAGCAGATACGCAGAGCTATTTTTGTAAAAAAACCCGAAGAGCAATTGTCTTCGGGTTTTTCATTTCTACTGCATAGTACGGAGCTCTCAACTTTCGAACAACTGCAGCTGAGGAAGCGCGTTCTTCACTTCGTTCACGATGAACTCAAAATCGGCAGGGCGATGGACAAAATCCAGCGGATCGCTTTCGATGATCAATAGTGGTCCTGCTTTATAGTAACCGATCCACTCCTCGTAGTGACTGTTTAATTGTTCCAAATACTCGCGTGGAATGCTCTGTTCATATTCGCGGCCGCGCAGCGTAATCTGGGAAACGAGTGTATCTACTGTAGAGCGGAGATAGATCAGCAGATCAGGCGGGCGCAGATATTCCATCATTACATGGAAAAGAGACACATAATTCTCATAGTCCCGCTTGTCCATTTTACCGATCATGTGCAGGTTTTTCGCAAAGATTTCGGCATCCTCGTAGATCGACCGGTCCTGGATAACCGACTTGTGCGACTCTACGATCTCTTTATGACTCTTAAATCTGTTCGCCAGGAAATAGATCTGCAAATGGAACGACCACCGGTTCATATCCCCATAGAAGTCGGGGAGGTACGGATTATCTTCCACCGATTCGAAGTACGGTTTCCAGTTGAACCGTTCGCCGAGCATGCGCGTCAGCGATGATTTCCCTGCGCCGATGTTTCCGGCTACAGCGATGAAATATTTGTTCGAATTGTTCATATGCAGAAAGTAGCAAAGATTTTCCCGAAAACAAATTACCAAAATCAGTATATTTAATACAGAGTCATCATCCATGAATAATACAAATGCACACGACAGCAATTGCTTTGTGAACTTATGCGAATAAAAATATGGCAAAACTAAAAAAATTCGAAACCAACGCAGTTCGTACACAAGTTCCACGCAGTCCTATGCGTGAACACTCCGTTCCGCTGTACATGACTTCCAGTTTTGTGTTTGACGATGCGGAGCAAGCGCGTGCGCTTTTTGCCGATGAAATTCCGGGAAATATTTATACGAGGTTTTCCAATCCCAACAATACGGAGTTCATAGAGAAGATGTGTCTGTTGGAAGGGGCGGAAGACGGTATTGCAACTGCCTCCGGTATGTCCGCAGTCTTTACCAGTTTTGCCGCGCTGCTCAGTTCGGGGGACCATCTGTTGGTGTCGCGGTCGGTGTTTGGATCGACACATCAAATACTGACGATGATCCTGCCAAAATGGGGGATTACGCATACGTATGCGGATGTGGACAAACCGGAAACATGGGAAGGATTGATCCAGAAGAACACGAAGATGATCTTCATCGAAACACCTTCCAATCCTGCTCTGGACATTATTGATCTTGGATGGATTGGCGCGATGGCAAAGAAGCACAATATTCTTTTGAATGTCGATAATTGTTTTTGCACTCCGTATCTTCAGCAGCCGATTTCGTTCGGAGCGGACATTGTCGTTCATTCCGGTACAAAATTTCTGGATGGGCAGGGAAGAACAATCGGCGGTGTGATCGTAGGAAGAAAGGATCTCATCAAGGATGTCCGCTTCTTTGCGCGTCACAGCGGACCGTCCCTCTCTCCGTTTAATGCGTGGATCCTTTCCAAGAGTTTGGAAACACTTCCGGTGAGGATGGAACGTCACTGTGAGAATGCAATGAAACTGGCTCAGTATCTGGAAAGCCATGCAGAGATAGAAAAAGTTCAATACCCATTTCTTGCGTCGCATCCGCAATATCAGCTGGCAAAGAAACAAATGAAGCTGGGAGGGGGTCTTGTAACGTTTATTGTGAAAGGAGGAATTGATCGCGGAAGGAAATTCCTGAACTCGCTTCAAATGCTTTCACACACTGCCAATCTCGGTGATTCGCGGACTATTGCTACGCATCCCGCTTCCACAACACATTCGAAATTGAGTGATGCAGAACGAGCAGCTGTCGGCATTCTTCCCGGACTGATCCGTGTGTCAGTTGGATTGGAACACATCGATGATGTGATTGCCGATGTTGAGCAAGCATTGGAAAAAAGCAACGCATAATCACGCTGAAGATTTTTTATTTCAAGCGTCCAACCGTACGGTGAGACGCTTTTTTATTTTATGCATACTTATTTCAAAGCGAGTAAAAGATGGTAAATTTTTGTTTAATGGAAACGATTACAAAAGATGATTCAAAAAAAGTGTGAAAAATGAAACCAATTAAAATAGAATTCGGACTAGAAAGTCTGTTATTATAGAAACTGCTTATTTTTAAATAAAATGGCCATTTCTTGGTACATCGTTAGAGCACTCTAACAAGTTTCCCCTTGCGCCTATATAGGCAATTACATAGATTGCATACAGATATTAAACCGCAAAGGGGAGTATGGGTTCATCAAAAGTAATATTGCTAGCCGGTGTATACCTGATGTTAGGGTTTTACAACGTTAGCTATTATCAAGCAGATCGCTTGAACAGCACAGCCGTCGAAGCGGTTGCCAATGCTGTCCAGGCCGAGCAGCTTGCCCGTACAGGTATTGCGATTGCAACAACGTCAATGGCTGATAATATTTCGAAAAACAAATTGGATCCACAAAGCGTCAGCTTTACCAATGGAACAATTTCTTATCAGGCATATGCCCTCTCGGGAACGCAGTCAAAGATAACATCCACCGGAACATTCAATGGCAAAATGGTCACGATGACCGCTGTTGTCACTTTTGATCGTAACCGCTGGAGAGTGCTTCGTTCCTACATCATTCCTGCTCCGGACGTCGTCAGTTAATACACTGCGACAACACGAACATTCCTTTATCTCTTCATCTTCTGGGGTAGTCATAACTCTGTGATTTTGTGTTTCCTTGCGTTAATGAAAAATATTTTTTGGAAAATTTCATTCCTAAGAATAAACCTCGTTGTTTTTCTGCATACCAGTGAGTTCCTCCTTCGGCATAGACTTTGCGGAACAATCCTGTTATAATAACATTCCAATTACATTGCCGACTCGTATGAAACGCTCATATCATCTCTGGATCCTCGCTCTTTTTATCACTCTTGCCTCCGCAGTTTTTCAACGCATGACGGGTCCCTCTTTCCCAAAACAGTATGTTACGTTGCTTGACGGGAAAGCGATCGAAGTAGTTCTTGACCGTTCACATGGCGGAGCATCGGATCATCGTATCGCAGTGACAACGAAAGATCTGAACATTACGGGAAGGATCGAGTGGAAAAGGTACAACACTGAAGATTCTGTAACGACGATGGTGATGACATATGAAGAAGGTGTTCTGTCCGGATTGCTTCCGCACCAGCCGCCGGCAGGAAAGGTGCATTATACAGTCTATCTCACGGACGGCAAACAGACATTTTCTGCCTCCACTGTTATCCGATTCCGCGGTGAAGTGCCGGCAGCAATATTGATCGTACATATCGCAGCGATGTTCATCGGCATGTTGCTTTCTGCCAGGACTGGACTGGAATACTTTACGAAGGAACCGTCCATCCGCCAGCTGACCCATACCACTTTCGCCATCATCACATTCGGCGGGATGTTCATGGGTCCCGTAGTGCTGCATTATTCTTTCAACGAATGGTGGACGGGATTTCCTTTCGGCAACGACATCACAGACAACAAAACATTGATCGCTTCCATCAGCTGGTTGTGCGCTGTGATCGCCGTACGCCGTTCGTCCAATCCGAAACAGTGGATCATAACGGCTGCGGTCATTACCCTTGTAGTCTTCTTGATCCCGCACAGTTTGTGGGGAACCGAGCTGGATTATTCCACGATGCAGTCAAAATAACGTACGATAATTCGAACGAAGACGTACGGAGGGCAACCGTACTGTCTGTAGTATTTTTCTCATTGCGGCCATCCTCTTCCTTAGAGCAAATACCAAAAATACGTACCTCATGATATAATGGAACAGACACGTTCCAAATCCGCTCAATGCGGGTAGACGTATATCGTGCGTAGTAGGGTCGGAGGAACAGGTAACTGCAAAAGGATATTCAATTTTTGGGCTGGCTTCTGGTTTCTTATCGAACAGCTGTACATGAAAACGCCGCGACAATTTCGCGGCGTTTTTGTTTCCTTTGCCCAGCTCCGATTATGCCGGAACCATTGCATGATCATTCAATTCATGCCGGATCTTCTCCAGTTCGCTCAGCACGTCCTGTTTTAGAACACTGACCTTCAGTTCAAAATCCGAATACAATTCGCGATAATATGCGATCCCTTCATCCAGATTTTGCTGGAAGAGCTGATAATACTTAATTTGCTTCTCTGTGAACGGTCTGGGTGTTTCCGCGATCATATTCTTCAGATAGTCGACATATAGCTGCAATTCTTTCACGAACAGATTTGGGCGCGTTGCTTCATTGATAATGGAAAGCCGACCGTAGATATGGTCGGTCATTGTTTTGAGCGAAACCACTTTATCGTAATAAGCAATGTTCGGTCCCGGGCAGACGGAAACGCCGGGGCCTTCCACGCGGGTGTTCAAGTTGTTGACGATTAATGCGGCAGTGCCGAGGCCAACGCAGATGCAGGATTTATCAGTGATGGCGTCGTATTCTTTCTGACGTTCTTCCGCGTTTAATCCTCTTTCATCCAACTGTGTTATCCGGAGGTGCTGATATTGACGAGACGCGCGGCAAATGGCCCGTTCGCCGAATTCGGTATTCAGTTGGATATATTTTTTTGGGCAGGAACTTCCAGGACGTCCTTTGTCGATCAAATCCTGTTTCTCAATATCCTTGGTATTGCCGCGCAAACTGTTGAACGGCACGCCGAGCGGCGAGATGTTGCTGAGGTACAAGTCCTCTTCTTTCGCTTTGCAGAGCAAATCGAGCGTGTGATTATCCACATTTGTTACTTCAGGACAGAGAAGGAAGGGAGAACCCCAGCCGATGGAGTCGAGTCCGTAATGCTCCAACAGAAACTGATGTTCTTCCGCAGTGCCGACGCCCCCTTGTGCCGTAATCTTGATCGGCAATGGAGTTGGAGGGACAGGACGATTCTTGTTCTTCAACGCTTCGGTGACGATACTGTGGGTCGTTTGGATTAGTTCTTGACGATTCTTTCGGAATTCTTCCAGTATAGGTCCCATCAGGTATCCGTCCGTGGCGAACGCGTGACCGCCGCAGTTTAATCCGGATTCGATGCGGTATTCGGAAACCCACAAGCCTTTCTTCGCCAGGAATTTTCCTTGAATAATGGCGGAGCGGTAATCGCTCACCTTTAAAATGATTTTTTTCTTTATATCGCCATTCACGTCGGGATAGAAGTCGTCGAATTTTTCTATGTAGCCGTAGAGCCGCGGATTCATTCCTGCGGAAAAGACGATGCAGGAGCGGAGGGTGCTGTTCGCATATCCGCGCAATGCAGCATGGGCGTCATTAAATTCGTGCGGCAGTTTCTCGTCATCGCGGTAATTATCTTTGTCCAGCTTCGTCATAATGTTCACGTCGATACTGCCCGGATGCAGATGCTTATCGATCCACGCTGCGATATCCTCTTTGACGGTATTCTTTGCGATCATCTCCTGGAACTGTTTCTTCACAGCGGAGAAATCAGGAAGCATATCGATGTATTTCTGCACCTCTTCGCCGGTCTCATGGATGGAGCGCTTCAATTCCGCGAATTTGTCGTGGACAATCTTGTCCACCATGTTCAAATACGCAGTGATCCGTTCTGCACGATGGTCCGTACTGTTCTTTTCTGTAATAGGAGAGAACGGCAGATTCAATTTCGTGCTATAGAATTCACGCATCTTTTCGACCAGCATGTCATCCACCAGCGACATCACGGAAGAAATGCCGTAGTGCGCCACTTTGACTGGTGTATCAATCGTGAATCCGATGCCCATGACCGGGACATGGAAAGTATGTAATGATTGCTGTGAACTCATCGTTCCCCTTGTAATTATATTGATATAAAATACACTTTTTAAAGGAGTTACACAAAAAAATACTTATTTGACCGTTTTTTGACCTGATACAGCGCTTGAGTTGTCATTGATAACCGCTTACATTTCAGTGCAATAAAAAAAGGGACCCGGAAAAACCTTCCGTATCCCTTTTACTATTGCAGGTGTAGTCGCACTTAGAGATGGACTACACCTGATATTGATGAAACTTATTTAAAAGTATCTTTCGAATCGACGATTGTTACTTTCTTTACATTGAGCGGGAAGATAGCTACGATATCGTCCTCATCCAGCACTTCCTTCGGCAATCCAGCCTTAACGATGTTGGAATAGCTCATGGGGGAAGGGGTGTTCTCCTTAAGACTCTTGGCGAGTTCGTCCGCTTCGCTCCGGTCCGTCACAATCGTGACGAACATATTGTCCGTGCGCCAGTATTTTTTAATTGCCTTGTTCACATCGGAGGCGGTCAACTTCGCAAGCAGATTATCCATCTCTTTGATATAGTCTTTCCGGCCGTAGAAACGGGAATCCATTAAATACCCAAGCTGTTCAGCCGGTGTTGCCACGTACAATTTGATGTAGCTGCGGAGGAATGTGCGTGTTGCTTCAAAATCTTCCTTCGTCATCCCTTTTTTGATCAGCAGATCGACTTCGCGGACAGCCATTCTCAAGGAATAATGTGCATGGCCGATCTTGATATCCTTCAATTCTTCATACTGTTGATGCAACTGTTTTGCAATTTGGACAGGACGGATCCACAGCGCAAAGTAATTGGATTGACGCGGCACGCCGGAAGGAGGGAGCATATATCCACCGCCGTTGTTGTACCATTCAATGTAGGAATAATCACCGTAGTTCATCGAACGAATCTCGCGCAGTTTCTGGTACAGTTGTCCGTACGATTTGCGATGTTCGCCGAGATAGGAGTTGGCGACCATCAAAGCAGCAAAGTCGTTGCTGGAACGGGTGATGGCGAGCGGTGTTCCGGTAAAGATCGCCGAACCGAATGCTCCGTCCTTTGCAATGATCTCTACCTCAATGCCTTTAGGCATCACTGCTTTTCCCGGTTTCGGAAGAACAGGTTTTGCAGCGGAAAGCATCCCCACGTCTGTCTTCAGTTGTTTCAGGAATGCATCCGTGTACCTGCCGGCAATTCCGATGGTGAGATTATTTTTTGTAAACATTGCTGCATAGTGAGTCTTGATGTCGTCCAGCGTGATGTTCTTTACTCCTTCGGATTTCCCCTGCACCATGGATTGATAGTTCGTGCCGCGGAACAGAAGGTCTTCAAGCGCTTTTTTACTGTATTCCTCATCCGATGAAGCGCGGATTACTTGGTCCACATAGTTCTGTTGGTTTTTCATCACCCGTTGGAAATCATTTTCGGCAAAGGCGGGGGTGAGCATCAAACCTTTCATGATGGGATAAAACTTGTCCAGGAAATCGACATGCACTACAAAGGCGAAGATACTGACCTCTTTATCTACCTGTGAATAGTATCCTGCCGCCCAGGGATAGATCATTTCCTGGATGGCGCTGTAAGTCATCTCTTTTGTGCCTCCCTGCGTTATCAGGTTAGCCGTTGCGGAGGTGAGACCTTCCTTTCCTTTCGGATCGGTGATGGATCCGTTACGGAACATCAGTTTGATCACCACTTTATTGGAATTAGGCTGTTTCAATTCCACCACGTCCTGTGCAAACATTGTTGCCGCGAATACGATTGTGAGCAGTAATGTTTTCATTATTTCACACCTCCTTCCGCATCAGCCGAGATCGTGGAGACCGTCAAGCCGTTCGGAATAAAATATTTCGTTGCAACCGCTTTCAGATCGGCAACGGTCACTTTATCATACATGGCATACAGCCGGTTCAGGGATTCCGGATCGCCGGTAAGCGTGATGTATGCGCAGAGTGAGTTTGCAATAGCAGAAGGATTGTCGATGCCCATGGCAAAACTGTACTTCAGGCGGGATTTGGTCTTTGCTAGAAGATCCTCATCCGTGCCGTTTACTTTAAATGCTTCGACTGTTTTCACAATCTCATCCTTCACGTACTGCATGTCTGCCTTGTTGATGAGCGATGCATCGATACTGATCAGGTTCGGATCGCGTGCATCGGAAGCGCCACCGCTCAACTGACGCACTTTTTGTTCAGTGATGACTAATTTCTTAAAAAGTTCGGATGTCTGTGAAAAAAGAATGGTGCACATCACATCCAGCGCTGGCATATCGATTTGGGAGTCGCTGAACGCCGGCCCTTTGTAGTTTAATCCGAGATACGGAGGTATGCCGCCGTTCTGCAAATGAGAATACCGTGTGGTATCCTGTTTTGGTTCTTCGGGAACGACGGAAATGTAGGTACCGTGCTTCCACATGCCAAAATATTTCTCAGCCAGAGCGTTAACCTTTTCGGGTGTAACATCGCCGACGACAACGATGGTGGAATATTCAGGACGATAATACCTGTTGAAGAATTCCAGCGAATATTTGTACTGGTTCGGCATATCGATGATATCCTTAATGAATCCCATCGTTGTATGTTTGTATGTGTGCTTGTCGAACGCCGTATTCATGGTGTTCTCGTAGGATTGCTGATACGGACTGGCAAAGTTCTTTGTGTATTCTCCCTTTACAGCGCCGGCTTCGGTTTTGAAATCATGTTCCGTGTAGTTCAGGTTCATGAACCGGTCAGCCTCGATCTCGAACATCGTCTCCAATTTTGTCGCATCGCCGGTCATATGGTAAATCGTCCGGTCCAGCGACGTGTTAGCATTCGCACCCGCACCGATGGATTTTAATACGTCGTTATATTTTTCGCGGGGATACGTGTCCGTTCCGCGGAACATCATATGTTCAAAGAAATGGGCAAAGCCGGTGACACCCGGTTCCACTTCGTTCCGTGAACCGACGCGGACGACAATGTAGAAAGCGGCGAGTCCCGGACTATCGAATGTCACTGTTACAACATTCAAACCGTTTGCCAACTGTTTTTGATTGATCGGATAAGGAAGGATCTTCTCCTGTGCAGAGAGCGGACCGTTCCCCATCGCCACAAGCAACAGAGTGACGATCGTCAGCAATGTTTTCATTATGGTTCTCCTTTAGTGAGTCTTTACAATTGTTTGATTTTTGCTGTG
Organism: Bacteroidota bacterium; assembly: GCA_041665225.1. Classification (GTDB taxonomy): domain Bacteria; phylum Bacteroidota; class Ignavibacteria; order UBA10030; family UBA8401; genus UBA8401. The sequence continues at coordinate 1,206 of JBAYJG010000014.1, read as the reverse complement.
GGGTGGTAACGAAGTTTGGGTATTATTACTCTAGATGCAAGAAGATTTTTTATTCTATCGATAAAACATTGAGATACATAGGAACGGAGTGACACACGTTCTTACGTTTTCAGTTTTCTAGAAATATTTAAAATCCATTTGGTACAGCGGTGAAAAATGTCTGCACCTTCAACGAACATCATTGGACAGGCACCGGGAATTACCGTGATGTGATGGTCCCTGCATTTTTGCAGAGACTGCGGGGAGATCGTGGATCCCGTTGTACCCCCCATATGGTGGATCCAGATGCGGGGAATATGTAATGCAATACAATCATCAATCACTTGTTCGGTGTTCTCCGGACGCGCAGCAATGAAAACTCCCTGTACCGGAGACGGAAGTGCGGCGAGATTTGCAAAGCAGGGATCATTATTGAATGTCATCGTATTCTTTCCGACGGCATACACAGTACGAGGACCGCTTTTCAGTTTTGAATAGACACCATTCGCAACGGTCTGTCTTTTTGACGAGATGCCGACAACGGCAATGGCGGGCTGCGAGAGAAAGTCTGCAGCCAGAGAATTAATCGTTTCCATGTTTATGTAGTTTGATAATGAGAATCAGCGGGAGAAAATGTTGAGGAATATTGCATGAAGAGCAAGCGAAAAAATAGTTCCTCGTTCTCCGCATTGTCGATGCGGATATATCGGTCTACGTCGGAAGAACAAAAACGATCCTAATGAACGATCCTGTGAAATGTCTTTTCGGTGGAGATACCGAGCATTTCCCAAACGGGACAATACTTGGTCAGCGCTGTAACAAAACAGTAGACAGTCAATATGCCAACGATGGTTCCTTCAAACCCTGTTACTATCTTGAACACATACAGCAGTGCGCCGATGAACAGACACACGATGCGGATCATCTGATCGATTTTTCCAATATTCGTTTCAATCATGATCGTATCCTTTCTCCAGCGTCGGGTTTAATCTCTTAAGGGAATTCCCCGCCGCTTGCGGCGTCATTCCGGCGAAAGCCGGAATCCAGGACCTGGATGCCAGCGTACGCTGGCATGACAAGATACCTCGCGGCTTGCCGCGAGGACATTATTCGCGATGGATATCCGCCTGTTGCCGTGCGAACGCTAACGCATTCTGTTTATCGTAGAAATACGAGTCGGATCTGTTCAGCCGGAGCCAGAGAAATTTCTTCGATCGCCGGATGATC
>JBAYJG010000013.1:0-22775 GCA_041665225.1 Bacteroidota bacterium | reverse complement strand
CGTTATTGGTAAGGACAACGCCAATGACACTTAATAGCGTTGCGTTAGTCAATGTTCCATTATTTGTTGAAGCTATCGAAAATGTTGCTGTAGGAATGGAAAATGTTCCATTGAGCTCTTGCACATTCGTTGTAAACGTATAGGCTCCCGTACCTGCCGTAAATGTGCCGCCGTTGTTAGTAATACCGCCGCGGAAATTCACTGCCTCATTAATCGCATTGTTCCATGTAGCACCGGAATTAATGGTGACAAGTCCTGTAAATTGTTTTGTACCAGTCGCTGAAGCAAACGTTAAAGTACCGCTTGTTCCGCCTCCAATAGTTGTCGTGCCGTTGACGGTTAAATTAAATGCTCCTACAGATAATGTGATACCGTCATTAATTATAAGATCGCCGGTTACCGTGGTGACACCGACTGTCGTCTTCGTGCCGCTACCGGCAAGCGTTAAACTGCCTGGGTGAGTTGCCACTAAAATATTCTGTGCGGCGCCGTTATACACAACATTGCCGGACGTTAACGTTCTTGTAGTGGAAACAGTCGGCGTTATGGTAAAGTAGAGCGTTGTGGCAGATTTCGCCATGGTAAACACACGGCAAGAAAGCGCACCCGATATTGTTTGATCAGTTGTTGTGCTCGTGAAATTTACGGTAAGGCGCGATCCCGCAAATGCACCCGAAAAACTCCAATCGCCGGATGTTAAAGTAATGGTGTTAGTTGTACCACCGGTGTTCGAAGCAGTAATTGTTCCGGTGCCGCCAACAGTTCCATAGGTCAGCGGCGTCCCCGATCCGCCGGTCACGGTCAACACGACGCCGGTTGTCGTAATTGTTAAACCGCCAACTACATTCACAGCACCGACTGTTGTACTTGCTCCAACTGTAACCGTAATGCCTAATGGAATGATACAGGAATCTCCTACAACCGGTGCGGTTCCTCCCCACGTCGCTGGCGTTGCCCATGTGCCGGTCACGGTCGCAGTTCGTATTGTCGCCGTCGCTGTGAACGACAACAGTACTCCAAGGACTGATATGATCAGCAACCTGTTAAATGATTTGGGCAATATGTGAGAGAAGAACTTCAACGTTTAATTACATGCAATTGCAAATTTCTTTTCTTGTGCATCTCTTAAGTTAAATAGTTACAGTTACTGCTGATTTTTCTCCATGGAACAATTGTTCGATAATTTCCGAGAATGAATGCATCAGCTTGGAATTTGTCTGTGCCGCCTCTTCCGAGTGCTGTTCTTCAAAAAAGTTCGATGTATAAACGTTTCCACCGTACGAGCTCACTCCAGTGACAAGGGAATCGAATTGTTGAATAACTTCGTCCGAGGAATGGTCGAGAGAGAGTACAACGAACACGTCGTCCGGTTTGCATTGATTGATGATATCGTGAGCAGAATATTTCGTCAAAACGGTACCAAGGTTATAGACCGTCATTCCGGCATTATCCAGCATCAACTCTACTGCTTTCAGTTCCACTTCATTCATTCCTTCTTGCACGGAAAGACAGTACAATTCCAGTTCATTCTTTTCTGTTTTTGGAATCTGTTCTGCGAAATTGATCAACGCATGAACCAGAGTGTTTTTTGCGATTTGAAATTCAACCGAGGTGACCTGGTGATGAATGTGACGATTATGCACAAGGCGGATAATCGGAGTTAGTAAGGTGTCAAAAATTACCGGGAGTGTCTTCCCTTGTGAAAATAGTGAGAGGAAGGATTGTTCAATCAGCTGTCGTCTTCCTTTGATCGCATTGGTAAAGCAAAGTTCGATGGAAGATTCACCTTCGATCATCATTCCATTTGCAGAGATCTGCTCGGATGTCCGTGAAAACGGCAGCAATGGAGTGACGATCTCATAGTGATACTGCTTGATGAATTCGTGGACATTGGACGGTTTGAATTTCCGGTGTCCTCCCGGTGTCTTAAAACATTGAAGCTTCCCCTCATCTGTCCACCGTTTGATCGTTGACTTGCCAACTCGGAACATGTGGGACAGATCTTCGGTGGTATAGAGTACTTCGTTCATAGTACCTCCTGTTGATTGATGATTGTTGTAATTATTATTTGTTAAACTCTTTTTCATGGTCGCAATGGGCGGTTTGGTCGTTTTGGTCTGTTTCAAAATACTATTTCTCAAAGAAAGATGTGCAGATTGAATCACATATTAGAAAATTCTATAAATTCGATGATTTTCTGAGTTTTTTTTAATATTTTCAAAGAAAAATTGCTGTTTTTAACGTTTATTCGCCAAGAGAAAAAGGTCCAAAATCACGATGAAAACTACGAAAATCCTGTTTATCTGTCTCGGCAACATTTGTCGCTCCCCAGCAGCTGAGGGGGTGATGAAAAAATTAGTAGAAGGGCTTCCATATGAAATTGCTTCTGCAGGAACCGCTGGATACCACGTTGGAGACTTGCCGGATTCCAGGATGCGTGTGCACGCGGGAAAGCGAGGATATCATCTGGTTAGTCGAGCACGGCAATTCGATCCATCCCAAGATTTCGAGAAGTTTGATATGATCATTGCCATGGATGGAAGCAATTTGAATGATCTGAAAGTGATGGATCGGAAACATCAATACGGTCACAAACTTAGCATGATGACACAGTATTGCAGAGTGTTGAAAGAAAATGAAGTGCCAGATCCTTATTATGGTGGGCCGGAAGGCTTTGACCGCGTGCTGGATATACTGGAAGATGCATGCGCCGGTTTATTGCACACATTGCAGCATCGTTAGTCCCCTCTTCCTGAATTCTTTCGTACCTTTGAACGTGGTAAACGTTTTCTGCCCAATGACGAATTGAACAATAGCCGTATCATATCTCATATCAGAACTGCTCTGCATTTCAACGTGCAGAGCCTCTCTCCTCTTTCGGGCGGATCTATTGCCTCGGTCTATCGCGCCGAATTGGAGAATGGTTCTTCCGTGTTTGTCAAGGAATCACCGCAGCATGACGATATGTTTTTGAAAGAAGCAAATGGTTTACGCGAATTGAAAAAGGCAAATGCTCTTCGTGTACCGGAAGTATTGTTCGCCGATGAAGAGTTGTTAATCCTCGAACTGCTGCCGGTGACCGCTCCTATAGACCGGACGAAGTTTTTTGAAACGTTCGGAGCACAGTTCGCCGCACTTCACCGTTTTACAACTAGTCTCTATGGACTTGGCGAGGATAATTACATCGGATCAACTCTGCAAAAGAATCTGCCTCGCAATAATTCGTGGAGGGAATTTTATTTCGTCAACCGGCTCGAATTCCAATTCCGGCTTGCGGAACAGAATGGATTTGCAGGAAAAGAGATTACGACACTCTTTCACAAACTGGAGAGATCGATCGACCGTTTAATCCCGAACGATGGTGAACTGCCCGCGCTGCTGCACGGCGATCTGTGGAGCGGGAATTTCCTTTGCGTTGAAAACAATCACCCGGCGATCATTGACCCAGCCGTCTATTACGGACACAGGGAAGCGGATCTTGCAATGACGTTGCTGTTTGGAGGGTTCTCCGATGCTTTTTACCGGGCATACAATGAAGCGTATCCGTTAAACGAAGAATGGGAACGGAGAATGGAGTTATACAAACTGTATCACCTATTCAATCATCTGAATCTGTTCGGAGAAGGATATTCATCTCAGGTGTATCACACGCTAAAGAGACTGCTCGCATAAGAGATCCAACCACAACGCTTTCATCTCTGTTCTTTGCATGCTGTGCTGAAAAACGTTTGCGGCCATTTCAAGCAATAAAAAATCCTGCTGATAGTATGCAGGATTTTTTAAATCAACGATGACTTCACTCTTAACGCATTAAAATCATCTTCTTCGTATTGGCAAAGAGTTTATCGCCATTGTTCAGTACCGTCACTTTATAGAAATACACGCCGGACGCGACGGCTTGACCTTCATCGTCCTTCCCGTCCCACTCGGCAGTATATGAACCGATCGCCTGGTTTTCATTCTTCAACTGTCGCACTTTCTGTCCCAGCACGTTAAAGATCTCCAGCTGCACGGTACCGCTGTGTCCAATAGAATAATGAATAAATGTGTTAGGATTAAACGGATTCGGGAAATTCTGCTGCAATTCATATTCGATTGCTACCAGCGGAATACCATTGGTGTGTTGTTCGATAAATTCCTGTGTTCCTGCCAGTAGACGGAAAGCGCGTCGTTTTTCACTTTTTTGCATGGTAAATTCATACTGGAACGCTTTATCCATACGGATCACTTGTTCCTGTACACCATCCACAAGATACAGAGAGAAGTTACCTGGGAAATCCCCGCCTCGATCAAACGATAATTGCACTTTGGCTTGCGCCTTTGCCGAGGTCACATCAAATTCCCACACGATACCATCCGGATTTGCAGGACGAATATCAACTGCATACGAACCAGCATGCCTGCTCCATCCAGGATTCGTGAACCGAACGGTGATATAATCTGTCGGCGTTGTCGGGGGTTCGGCAACATCTAACCGGTCCAGTTCAACGCGGGCATTCGGCGAAACTCCAGCGATATTTTCTGCATCCATCGCTTTGCCGGATGAAGCCTTCACCTTCACCTGCCATTCGTATTCAACCGTCTGCGAACTTCCATCCTGTTTTCCCAGTCCATCACTTGTAGGATTAATAAAGATCGTTACACTGTCGGTGGAAAGATTCTTTACAAAATATCCGACAAACGGCTCCAATGCGGAGGTCTCGCTGACAAAATCGTTGATATGCGGGTCAAACCGCCACAACACAGTTTGCACGGAATCGCCAATCCTTGAATTCTTCCAGCTGACCCTGTACGGGAAAGGATTCCCGATCATGGAATAACCAGGCCCGATCCTGATCGAATAATAATCTTGCGCCGGCAGGATTGTTGCTGTGCCGAAATTCAGGTTGAATTCTCCGCGTGTAATCAGCCAATATGCTTCGCCGCGAGCAAAAGAAGTAAAACCGGCGCTGGGAAATTCACGATACTTTTTCGCAACCGGGTCATACTTCCCGAAGAGCCGCCATTTCAGCGGATTGATTTCGCCAAGACTGTTCTTCAACACGGAAAGGATGTCCAGATTTTCCAGATCGAATGGAATACTGATAAGCTGATAGACTTCGTTTGGTGTTTTTTCCGGCATCTTTGCTTCGTAATGCTCGGTAACACTGAACACGTTTAATGCAAACGTGAAGTTATCGTTTGCAGAAATATTGACTGGCTGTTGCAGATCGAACGCAGCAGAATTTTGCCACAGTGTTGCATCACTCAATAGTACGACTGTTCCGTTTCCGACTTTCGCCATGCCGATGGCTGCGTTTGATTTCCCCGGAACCGGTACAGTAACAGTCGGCGAAGAAATCGTGACAAACGGTACCGAAGCACTATCAGTTAAAACGATTGTAGCGCCGAATAATACAAGTGTGTCCACTCCCCGCAGGTAGGGATGAGCAGTATCTGCAAATTGAGTTACTTGAATGAATGCGGGATTTCCCGCATACGTATGTGACGAGTCCAGAACAAGCGTGTCGGCGAGCGCCATTCCGCCCGACAACAGCGAATCGCGGAGAATATCCTGCAGGACGCTATTGCCGGATTCCGTAGAAGCATTTCCCATCATGACCGCAAGTCCGCCGTTCCGCACAAACGATCGCAGCGCTTCCTTTTCTTCAACAGAAAATTCCTTCTGCGGAGTAACAATCAATACAGCATCATAACCGGACGGAGCCAATGATGTCTCGGCGACAGTAACGGTAATTCCGCTATTGCGGAGAGCGCCGAACAATTGCGTCATTCCTCCAAGTGAATCATTCAGCGGAACGGTAGAGCGATGCGTCCCATCCACCAGTAATCGACGTTTCAACGGCGCAACGGATATCGCCGTTCCCTTTACTGCAAATCCGAAATACTCATGCGCAGGATCGTTCGTCCGGAATGCGATACCGCTCGAGTGCGAGCCGATCTGTTGCGGTGTGTACGTAATGGGAATGTTAATTGTCTGCCCAGCGCTGATATTGAGAGAATCAGGAAATCCCATCGTAAAATGCTGCTCGTTCGGAAGTCCGGTGACCCTGTTCAATATCAGTGGTACTCGCCCGACATTCTGCAGTAAAGCATTCTGTGTTGGCCGCGACCCGTACACGGTTGTTCCAAAATCAAGCTCCGTAACGGACGACACCAGTTTTGGGAATCCGCTTACAGAAATGACAGTTGTATCAAGAACAGAAACTATTCCGTCGGATAACGCCACTATCAACGTTTCACGCTGAACCGCAATCGGAGTCCATGAAAACACTCCTGCCGTTGAGATGACCGCCCCCTCGGGCTTTTGTATGAGTGAGAATGAAACCGCGTCACTGTCTTCATCGGTGCCTCGATACGTGAAGATAAAGATGCTGTCGAGTTCGATTATTGTATCTGGAAGAACCGTGGTGAACCGAGGAGCATGATTTGTATTTGCAACTGTGACTAACGCAGTGTCGAACACGGAGAACTGTTTATCCTGCACAGAAACGATGATTGTAAATTTCCCCGACTGGGAAAAATCCGGACTCCAGGACAGAACTCCTTCACCAGTGATGGCGACACCTTTGGGAATATTGGGACCGAGTTTCCAGGTGAGCGAATCGTTTTCCGCGTCCGAAGCTTTATAGGTAAATGTGAGTGTTTCTCCTTCCGCAATAACTGTATCCGGCAGTGAAGTAGTAATCGTCGGAGGTGTATTGTTTATCAATACGCGAAAATGTATTGTATCAACCGCCGTGGCGATATTATCCGTCACTGAAATGATGATGTCCTGCGGCCCTGCCTGATCTGCAATCGGCATCCATGTGAAAAGTCCGGTGTTCATATCTATTGACGCACCGGCAGGATGCTGCACAAAGCCAAATGTCAATTGATCATTATCCGGATCACTCGCTGTGAAGATTTTTGAATATGTCTGTGCTGCAGGAATAACCGTTGTCTCAGGCATTGACGTTGTAAAAACCGGAGCACGATTGACATTGATAACGGTGAATTTTATCGAATCTTCTGCAAACCCTCCTTTGCCGTCTTTTGCGATAAGGATTAAAGGATACACACCCGACTGAGTAAATGTCGGTTTCCAAGTAATTGTACCATTGATCGAATCGACGGTCATGCCTGGTTGAATGGTTGAGATATAGTATCGCACAACATCGCCATCCGGATCAACTGCATCGGCGTCCAGCGTCAACAACTGATCTTCACTGACCGTTGTGTCGTTAACCAGTTTGACGAACTGCGGCGGCTGATTCACATTTATCACAGTAATCACAGCACTATCTCGTACGACACCGTCCGGGTGATAATCGCCTACATCGTACACAACTTTATGGTTACCCGACTGTGCAAAGCCGGGTTTCCAGGAGAACTGCCCCTTCCCTGTCATCGTCATGCCAGGTGAACCGCTGAAGATGCCGAACAGCAACGAATCGCCATCTGCGTCGGCTGCCTGTACTTGAAATTGATACAAACTGTTTTCCGAAATTGTTGTACTTGGAATTTTCGCAGTAAAGACCGGAGCGGTGTTGGCAGCAACAACAGTAAGATGTCCTGTGTTCTGCACAAATGTCCTGTTCGTAAATCCGGTTTCATTCAATATCATTTGAGAAAGTGTAATCGGCTGAACACCATTATTTTTAGCTTTAAACCGAAGTTTAATGAATGTCCCTTTGCCGGTAAACGGTGTTGGAGTGGAAAGTGCAACTCGAAGTCCGGCGGAGTCCTTTTGTTGAACCTCTGCACCATTGGCAACCGTTCCTGCTGTGCTCACACCAATGAATTGCAGCTTTGTGGTATCATAATGTACGGTGAACTGTGCAGCGATGATCGACTGTCCCGTTAACGAACTCACGCTGATCGGATAATCGATCGAATCCTTTGCAACTATGGTCGTATCCGGCATCGTGAATCGAACGTCGTGCACCAGCACGCTATCGATGCCGTCGAAACCGTTCACATCCGTCGCCGAATAGGCTGCATACCCCGAAGTCTTTGCAAAAAGAGTTCCGGTAATCGTATCGAGCAAAGCAATGGATGTATCCGATAATAATTTCCATCGATATGGTGAGGTTCCTCCGGATGCAATAAGGTTTGCCGTTTCGTTGCGAATAAAGGTTGAAGGTTTACCTGCAATGGTAATTATTGGTCCAATAATAGGTGTGAATCTTCCGCTTTGGAGGTTCGCATTCAGATTCTCATTGAACAATACATTCGTTAATGTCATCCAATCGGAAAAATTGGCAAACCGTTTTACTTTGAACTGAACGAAAACGAATGTGCCGCTGTCCTGTAATGCCGTTGCACCGGCCATGGCTACATTGATATAACTCGCGGTGAGCGACACTTCCGGTGTTCCCCATGCCTGCGACAAAGTGCCGTTTTGTACAACTCCGAGAGGAATCAGAAGAGATGAATTGAAATTCAATCTGAATTGCGCCGAAGTGATTCCAAGACCTGTTACGCTGGAAATACGCACCGGAAGGTTGAATGTAAGATTTTGCATTACGGAAGTATCCGTAATACTCACGGTCAACGATCGAAGCGATGCAGGATGGAACGGCAGTAAGTTCGACTGATCTGTGAGTCCAAGATTATCAGAGATTGAAACAGTTGTTTGTCCAACATTTTTTCCGATTACTCGTCCGTTGATATCTATCGATGCGATGTGTGTATCCGCAACGGCCCAGGTTACCGGCATATGGACATCACCCGTTACGGTGAATTGAACAGTATCTCCTACGATTCTGTCCTGCGGCGGGTTTTTGGGAGTGATAAAAATATCCATTGGCCGCATCGATCCGGATGCGACAATAGCAGTAATACTCCCTTCATTCAACAGGAAATTTTGCAGCGAGGTGGTAGTTGTTCCCGAAGCACCTGCTTTGATCGTGATCAGAAGATCCAGGAAGAGACCTTTTCCGGTGATCGGTTTCGTATGAGCAAAAGTGATTTTTCCGGTGGCCGCGTTGAACAAGCAGGTAGCAGAATCCAGAAGACTTCCGGTCTTTTGGATACCGACAACGTCGAACACTGTACCATTATGAACAATAGTGAATTCACCGGCAAGCAGTGAATCGGCGGCCGTCAATGAGTCGTTCAAAAACACCGGATAAGCGTACGTCACACCCCGTTTTCCCAGACCGTTCGTCAAAGAAAAATGGAGCGAACTGGTCTGCGCGGGAAGGAGATTCCCTCCGCAGATCAATCCAAAAACAATCATCAATATGGTGTGACGCCGTAACAAACGAATCATCAAATACCTGGTGTTATTTTACGAACATCATTTTTTTTGTGCTGACAAATTTCTGTTTGTCAGAAGCTACTACTTCGATTCTGTACATGTACATTCCGCTTGAAACACCCTGTCCATTGTCATCGGTACCGTTCCACTGCAATGTATAAAATCCCGCTGACATGTGTTCATTCACCAGCGTGTGAACACGTTGACCGAGGATATTATAAACGGTGATGGACACCGCACTCTCATGCGGCAGCTGATAATTGATGGTTGTCGTTGGATTGAACGGATTCGGATAGTTCTGATCCAGTGCAAATACTGTCGGCACCTTCATAACATCTTTCACATTCAGTGTGATCGTGCCGCCATCCTTTGTGACATCCATTTCATTCAGTATGAATTTTGTTACTGTGAACAGGATTGATTCCTTTGCTTTTCCTTCATCAGACACAGCAAATGTAAACCGGGCAATATCTCCCGGGGTGCTCAGGGGATACACTCCAGCAAGTGCGACATTCGCTTTGCCGGATGGAATATACTGTGCCAACGACATGCTATCTGACGCTGTTCCCCGTGCCATGGAGACAGGTCTGACCAGAGCTGTATCAAACTGTAATCCGAACGAGGCGGCATACACATTCACCGGTTTATTCAACTTGATAATCAGATCGAACTCACCCTCCTTCACACTTTTTTCGATCGCAAAACTGAATGCTGTTTGCGCATCCGTTTCGATGGACTGCTTCCCCAATCCGGGGAATCCCGAGATGAGTCCCACAACATACCGCAGAATGTACGATGCATCCAGAGCGCTGATCGTCGTATCCCCGCTGACATTTGCCGCGATCTTCTGAATAGGATTCAGTGTGATAATGCCAACGTCATGCTGCAGCACCAGCGATGCGTCGTATGCGGCAATCTGTCCGTTGCCGCTCACGTCTCCGGGCAAAATTCCAGAACGTGTAAATAAAAATGGACGATAATTGACCGAGCCGCTTCCGGAAATATAGATCTGATTCCCTGTGCCGGCCAAATTTTGGTCGGCTCCTTGATTGACCAACGGTCCCAGGTTGCTCCCCCAATAATTACTATCTGCATCGGTTGTTGTGCCGGTCGATGACGAATACATTCCGTAGAGCGAATTCTTATAAATATTGTTGTTACTGATACTTGGAACAGTTGAACCAGCGACAAAAACACCTGTTTCGTTATCATGAATTTCACTTCCAAAGATTCTGGAAGCACTGTTCGTCGTATAAATGCCGCGGTTCCGTGCATACGATACAAAACTTGATTCAACAACTGCGGTTGTTTGATCAAAATCCAACATCCCGTTACCGTTCACATCACCACCATATCGGACGATACATTGGAAAAATCTGGATGCATTGGTCACAGCACCATTTAATTGAATTCTGTTCCAATCGCCGGGAATCGGTAGCGCTTTCGCAGTGTCCTGATTTGTATCCCCGCCGTAGGTGTCGTCCTTCCATGACGTAAAGGCGATTTTATTATTAAGTGTCCCTTCGGCTAGAATTGTGCCTTCAACCAGGAAGTATCCTGTGCCGTATTCTTTAGAAAACTTCAGGATGCTGCCGGAGGCGATCCTGAGGGTGGTCGACGTCGGGACATACAGATCGCCCCGCACGGAGATAACTTTCGAGTATGCAGGAGGCAATGAAGTTCCGAGTTCTCCAAAGATAGTTTCCTGTGTGACAAGAACATCATTATATTTATTCGCCGTGATGATATTGTTCTGATAAAAGTTCCCATTCTCCGTTCCGGTTCCGGCCAACGAAAGCTGTCCAACAACTCCAAGGGCATATCGGTTGCCGGTGATCGAATCATCAATAACATATGCCCGGGAAGTAAAAATTCCTGTGTTGCCGTTATTCCGCACAGCATTGCCGGCAATCATCAACAGAGTATCTACCGCATCGTTTCGGGCAACCACATACAATCCGTGATCGCCATTGTTCATTATAGCATTGCCGAACACCGATAGTGGAATTGTGTTATTTTCAACATAGAGTCCTGTAAGCGCATTATAGGAAATTTCATTATTGAGAGAGACAGACACTTTTGAAGGGTTTTGCGCCCATATGCCGTAGCTGCCGTTTCGGGAAATTTTAGAATATCGCAATGATAGATTGTTAACACTTCCATTGGTGGAAAGACGGATACCGGAAGAGGCGCAACTGTCGACAATAGTGCTGTCAATCAGCACAGGAGTATTGTTTACATAGATACCGGATGACGATGAACGCCGAACGATGTTATTAGAAAAGACAATTGATCCGACATTGGTTTCAAAATAAACCGTTTGTTGTCCATCCCTGCCGCCGTATTTGAATTGACAGTACCGTACCACCGACGCTCCGCTGCCGTCTCGGAATGCGATATAATTCCAGTCACCGGGTGCAGGCGGCGCAAAGTCCGTTAACGATGTCGTCTTGCCTCCTGCAAGACTATCTCGCCACGAGGTAAAGATAATCGGTTTCGCCGGTGTTCCGTTTGCGATCAAAGTACCTTTAACATTGAACTGCTGCCAATTGTTTGCTGGAATCTGTTGAAATTTAATCGTGACTCCCGGTTCAATGACAAGTGTAGTTCCTGATGATACTTCAAAATCGTAGATGGCAACATATGTTTTGGACGAAATAGCCAGCGGAAATGCCGCTTTCAACGTATCAGAAATATTCAGATCCCAAATGGCAATGGCATTATAGAGGTTGTTCGAAATAATATTTCCGTCCGCACCGCTCGGATCAGTATAGACATTTCCCGTTTTTCTCCACACTGCAAGCGGAAATCGATTTCGCTGGATAGTATTATCGATGAACGTTGCACAGCTGCTTAAAATACCTTCACCGGAATGATCCGTTATAGTATTTCCTACAAACCGAAGATTAGCCACAAGGATCGGCGGACTGTTTGTGTACACCCCACCTGAAGCGTTAAAGGAAATAGTATTTCCCTGATAGACCTGGTCCAATGTTCCGTTATCAGTACCAATACCCCATCCATTGTTGCGACGGATAAAACAGTTTGAAACTTCGCGGAATGCTGAGGTATTTACCGCCTGCAGTCCGGTATTGTTATTGTCCTGAATTGTACTGTTCCGCACTGTTATATCGGATGGCCGGTTCCCCGACATATACATGCCGTAACTGGCATTGCTGTCTAATACCGCATTATCGAAGGTCAACTGACAATCGCTGATGTATATTCCCATTGAACCCGATTTCCGGCTAATGATATTTGTGATCGGATTTGTCAGTACCACGTTATTGCTGAGATATAAATTGCCAGTACCACCCTGTCCGCCATATTTGAATATGCAGTAATTAAGAAGCGAATTATTTGTCGAATTGGTATAAAGACGAACATACTGCCAGTCATTCGGCGCTGGCGGAATGTTGTCCGAAAGCAGATTTGTTTTGCCGCCATAGAACGCATCACGGTACGATGTGAAGACGATTGGATTTACTGCAGTTCCGTTCGCGATCAATGTACCATCAACCCTAAAATATTGTCCTGCGGCAATTTTTATTACCGCTCCTGGTTGAATTACTAGCGTTGTACCGCTGCTGACGGCAACATTGGAACTGTTGTCTATATACACATACGTCTTGGAAGTAATTCCCGCGGGGAAGATTGTGCTCAATGTATCCTGTAGACTCTCTTGTGAACGGTTTGAACGAAGACCTAATGCTTTGTCATAGAGATTACCTATTATAGTATTTCCGCTATAGGTGCTGTTCACCCGGCCTATCAGCGTAATCGGATAACTATTTCCCTGTATGAGATTGTTGGTGATTACTGCCTTCGAGGTGATAATTCCTTCCTGACCATGATTCAGAATGATATTGCTGTCGATCGTTACCACATTGTCGACATTAAAGCACCATATGCCATACCCGGTTCCGTTCCCTTCTATGCGATTATATGAAATGTTCTGCGGTCCGGTACCATACCACAAATACATTCCGGCAGTCGTATTGAATGAAATAGTTGAACTATCCAATGAAAGCAAAGTTGCGCTCGATGTTCCTCCATCGGCCACAATTCCATACGTATTTCCTGTAACGGTTGTCTTGCGGACCGTAAACCGGGAATTCCCGTTGGCATTAATGCCGTACGATCCGTTACTGGTCACTGTCGATCCGTAAATGTTCGCATTGGAGCTTGAAAGCAAAATTCCATACGAATTGTTTGAACCGAATATGGAATTGGAGACTGTGGAATTAGCGCCGTTGTTCAGATACAGTCCATAGTTGGAACTTTGCGTACTGAAAATGTTGCTAATGGCCGGCGTAGCTCCGTCCACGCGAAGATTGCCGTTGCTGGAAGAGCCACCCCACTTAAAGACACAGTTGTTTACTATACTGGTGCTGTTTTGATTAAAATAGAGATACAACATATCCCACAATCCTCTTGTAGCAAGCGTTGTAGTACTGTCTCCATTGGTATCGCCGCCGTACGAATCGTCCTTTTCGGAAGTAAAAATAATCAAACTGTCCGGTGTTCCGTTTGCAGTGATCGATCCATTCACAGTTAACCGAGCGCTGTTTGCAAATTTTACGATGACTCCGGGTTTAATGGTGAGTCGGAATCCAGTGTTAACGGCAATCGAGTTTTTCACCCAGAAAATTCCGCTGGGCCACGTTGAATCTTTCGTGATATTTCCGGTAACTGCGATATACGGCAGATTCGGTACAAGTATGATCCATGGTTGGAAATCGACAAAATTGCTGACGTTGTCTCCTAAACCTGTCGGATTGCTGCTTGGATTAAAAGGTCCTGAATCGTCCCCCCAATAATTTTTGCGTGCGATTACAGTAGCAGAAGTATTGGTATTAAGAAATCCCCACGTTGAATTGTGTACAATCGTATCCTGAGTGATGGTCGGTTGTGTCGCCCCCACCCCGGTAAATTGAATGCCGATGGAATTGTACCGGATGTTATTCCTGGTAATTATCGGAGCAGCACTATTGCTGATGAAAATACCTGTTCCATTGGAATCGATGGTAGAGTTGAGAATGGATGCTGTCGAATTAACGCCGATCAATACTCCGCCAGTCGTGTTGCCGGCGACCGAACAAGAATCGACGCTGAACGTTAGGGAGAGGTCTGCAAATATTCCATAACCGGCATTTTGCCGGACGATCGTGTTAGCGATACGGGGTGATGACGATCTGACATTGATTCCGTGCGATGAACTGTACCGAATAATTGAATTGGTAATACCTACTGCTGCTGCACCTGTTTTATAGAAAATACTTCCAGAATTTGGTCCAGCACCGGCATATTCAATAACGCAATAATTCATCACCGACGAAACGAGGACGGAGTTCTGCAATTCAATACCTTTCCAATCTCCCGGAGCAGGTATCCCCGTATTGACGGTAAAGGTTATGAGACTGTCCGGTGTTCCGCTGGCTATGATCTTGCCTGCTACTGCTAGCATCTTTCCCGGATTGAACTTCACCGTCGTTCCCGGTTGAAGAGTCAGGATTCGGCCGACAGGAACAAACACTGAATCGGCAACAACCGTCCCCGACCATGTCGTATCCGATGTAATCGCACCGGATATCTGCATGGCATTTGCCAGGGTTGAAATGAGGAGAACGGAAAATATGGTAAACGGTATCAAACGATTCATGCAATCGTCCTTTCAAACTATCATGATCTTATTTTTATCGAAAAAAGTAAGAGAATAGTTGTTATGATACTGTTAGTGCAATCACACGCTGTGATTATTGAACCGTTTCAATACAACCAGGATGAGGAAGGTCTTCTTGACCGTAAACTGACAATTTTACGGGAATAATGCAATTACCGGTAGGTAAAATCTTTTTCTATCTCAGAAAACAGAGGCGCAATCAGGTCTTTTGGCGAAACGAGCGGCTGTAGAACATTCCATTCGATATTCAATGAAGGATCGTTGAACCGGATCGCCCGTTCATGTTCTTTAGAATAATAGTTTGTGCATTTATAATGGAATATGGCCCTTTCTGAAAGAACAGAAAATCCATGAGCAAAACCGGGAGGAATCCATAATTGAGCACTGTTTTCATCAGACAGTTCCACAGCAAAATACTTACCGAAAGTGGGTGACCCGAAACGGATATCGACCGCAACGTCGATTACCTTTCCGGAAAGTACTTTACAGAGTTTTCCCTGAGCGAATTCTCCCACCTGATAATGTAATCCTCTGATCGTACCTTTTTTGGATTCAGAGACATTATCCTGAACAAATTCAACATCTCCGCACACTTCGGCATGCCGTTTCTTGTTGAATGCTTCAAAAAAATACCCGCGTTCATCGCGGAGAACATTTGGATAAATAACGGCGACGCCTTGCAATGGACTCTGCTGATATTTCATAATCACTCTTCGTGTAAAATTCGTTCAAGGTACGTTCTGTACGCAGATCGGGGAATGTTGTTGATGGCCTTTTCGAACTGTTCGTGCGAGATGAATTTCATCAGATACGCAATTTCCTCAAGGCATGCCACTTTCAATCCCTGTCGGTCTTCAATAACACCGAAGAAATTTGACGCCTGCAGCAGAGCTTCCGGAGTACCGGTATCCAGCCATGCCACTCCGCGGCCGATCTTTTCTACTTGCAGTTTGCTGCTGCGCAGATACGTATTGTTCACATCGGTAATTTCCAACTCTCCCCGCGGCGACGGTTTGATATTTTTGGAGATCTCTACCACGTTATTGTCATACACATACAGTCCCGGAACTGCGTAACTCGATTTCGGTTTTGCCGGCTTTTCCTCGATCGATATTGCTTTCCCTGCCTTATCAAACTCTACAACTCCGTACCGTTCCGGATCGTTGACCCGGTATCCGAAAATCGTCGCCCCTTCTTTCCGTTGTAATGCATTATAGAAGAAATCCAGCTGGCCATAAAAAATGTTGTCCCCAAGAATGAGCGTAACAGGATCCCTGCCGATAAATTGTTCACCAAGGATGAATGATTCTGCAATCCCGTTCGGTGCAGACTGCAGCACATAACTGATCGATATTCCAAGGTGCGATCCGTCGCCGAACAATTGCTGATACATTGGGATCGTCTCTTTATTGGAAACAATCAGAATATCCTTGATGCCACCGAGCATTAAAATAGAGACAGGATAATAAATCAGCGGTTTATCATAAATAATCGTCAGTTGTTTGCTGTACACTTTCGTGATAGGATACAACCGCGTACCGGAGCCGCCGGCAAGAACAATACCTTTCATTACAACCTCGCAGGGAAAAAATGTGTGAATGAATATACGTATCTTTTTCGAGGAAGAAAAAGAGGGATGTTAAAAATATGTTTTTAGAATGTGATCCCGGACCTGGTCTTTCAAACCATCCAATGCTGCACACTGCTGGACAACTGCTTCTTGCTGCTGTTCGCGAGCGCTTTGTTCGATGGAAGCACACCAGCTACGAAGCGATTCAATCCCCAAATTAGCAGATGAACCCTTTAATTTATGCGCGCATTCATACACAGTGCGCAAATCCTTTGCCTCTGTCCCTCGTGCAATCTCCACGGTACATTGTTCAAGATCCTGCAGGAAAAGTGTCAGCAGTTCTTGGACGAGACCATCACCGCCGATATCCCGAATTTCTTCCAATCGTTTAGGATCGATCAAGAACTGATTCCCGGTATCTTGATTGTTACTTCCAGATTTTTCCTGAGGCATAGATCCCAACCATTTTCCAATGATTGTGTTGATATCCGATTGCTTAATAGGCTTTGCCAGATAATCATCCATTCCAGCCTGAAGACACAGTTCGCGATCCCCTGCCATCGTGTTCGCAGTTAAAGCAATAATTGTTGTATGATGCTCAGGATCTTCCAATGTGCGGATTGTTTTTGTCGCTTCGAGACCGTCCATCACTGGCATTTGTACATCCATCAGGATCACATTATAGGTATGCTGTTTGAAGAGTGTTACGGCTTCCACACCATTCACCGCTGTATCCGAAAGGAAATTCAGTCTCTCCAGCATTTTCACCGCAACTTTTTGGTTGATGATATTATCATCAACTACCAGCGCTTTTCGTGGGAATCCGGTCATATTAGGATTGCATCCTTATTGTTCCTTACGTTCCAGTGCTTCATAATATTTGCGGATCAATTCAAGATAGTCTTTACTATATCCGGCTTCCATAGCGCGCTGCAGGTCAATCTGCAGTTGTGATCTGTTCTGCTGAACCGAAAGCGCTGCAGGACTTTTCCTTGAAGGAGTAATGCCGGATGTTCCCTTACGTTTCTGTTCATAGTCCCGTTCGCGCATGGAACGCTGCGCTTGCAGTAGCCGCGATAGAATTCGTTCTTGTTGCTGCATCGTGTTCGGATTCACCTGATTCTGCTGCAGCGTCTCCACAACTTCCTTCATTTCATCTGCAATCTTTTCCAAATCTCCCATGATCTTGTTCTTCTCCGGCGTCCCTTCCGATTCCCGCTGCAATTGTTCTAACGATTTGCGTACGGCATCCTGTTGCCGCGCTAACCGACCCATTTCCTGCATCTGCTGCTGCGACATCCCTCCTTGCCCACTCATCTGCTGCGTCTGTGCATTGATCTGCTGCTGTTGCATTGCCATGCTGCGCAATTGCTGCATCAGCGAACCGCCTCCCTGTCCTCCCTGCTGCTGCATTTGTTGCATAGCACCCTGCATCTGGGTCGCCGCTTTGTTCAACGATGCCATCGCTTCCCCCTGCATCGCACTGACGGATTGACTGTTCCGTTGTTCAATGCCGGACATTGCCTGCTGCATCTGCCCCATGGCGCGTCCGATCTGTTTTCCCATTTCTGGCGTTACGGCGAAGGACTGTTGGGAAAGTTCGGCAAGAGAATTCGCGACATTATTCAGATCACTTTGCAGATTTTGTTGCTGTTGCGCAATTTCCCGGAACTGCTGCGAGTTGGGATCGAGCGATTTTGACTGGTTCTTCAGTTTCTCCTGTTTTTGTGAGAGCTGCAGCAGGTCCTGCATTGCTTTGCGCAGTGCATTCATTGTTTGCTGCATTTGATTGTTGAGCAGCTGTTCCTGCAGTTCTGAAATCTTTTGCTGCGCTTCATTAAGGCCGCTGCTGGCCTGCTGCTGCGAAGATTTCGCCCGCTGCATCTGCAATGAACGCAGCTGTTGTGCGCTCTGCTTCATCGCTTCGTGCATGTCGCGGTCCTGCGCCGCCTGCTGTGCTTCCTCCAGTTTTTCCATCGGCATCTCTTTCGGGAACTCTTCCATCTTCGTCTGCAGCTTATTCAGTTCCTTCTGCAGTTGCTCTACCTGATGATCGATCTCATCCTGTTGTCGAGCGAGTTCTGTTGCCTTCTGTGTATCGTTGTCGGAGAGCGCTTCCGTCTGCTTATTTACATTTTCCTGTGCTTGTTGCATCTGTTCGGCGCGTTTCAGCAATTCATCCACTTTTTGTTCGATTTGGATTCGCTTGAGCAGATTCATGGTCCGTTCGATGCTCTGACGGAACTGTTCCTCATTAAATTGTGCCTGCTGCATCGCTTCACGCATCTGATCCGGTGAAACATTTTGCATTGCTTCTTGCATTCGTTTCATCGCTTTTTGGAATTCCGGCGAGTTCAATTCGCTCAACGTCTTCTGCAACTCCAGATATTTCTCCAGCGTCTCTTTGGAGAGCGTATTATTCCGCTGAAGGTTTTGCGTCATTTCATCAATCGTCTTGTTCACATTGTCGATCTTTTTCTGGATCTCCTCGTACTGTTGGATCACCTCTTCCGCTTTTTTCTGTTTTTGCCAGTCCATTTGCTGGTTGCGTTTCATATCATCCGAAAGTTCTTTCAGGTCCTTCTTCAGTTCCTGTGCCTGCTTCAGCGATTCCTCCAGTGTATTGGCAACATCATCATGCGATTTTTCCGCATCGGCGAAAACTTCCTCCAGCGACGGCAGACGGATCAAATACGTCTGGGATCTCGCCGATTTAGGACCGTTCACACGGTCATTATCCTGCACTTCGGCATAGTATTCCATAACATCTTCGGGCACAAGTCCGAGCAAGGACAGATCCCAGGAATATTCCAGCACCCCTTCTTTCACGGAAATTGTGTCGAAGGGCATGATTGTACCTGGTTCGGATTCAATGCTGGCGTATTTGGATTGGATCAACCGGAACTTGAGTTGCAGTTGATTCACACCGAAATCATCTTCCACCATGAACTCCATCGGCAGCATCATTGCTTCCGTTACATCCATGTTCTTTCCGGGAGACACGATGGAGACCGATGGATACTCATCTGTCAGCAGATCGATTTTATATTCAATGACATTCTGATTGGTGACTCCACCGGCATCCTGCAATTCGATATAATAGGACGTCGGATGCATCGCTGTGAACTCCGCAATATATCCGTCGGCAGATTTCCGGAACGGTATTTCTGCTCCGTCACGAAATACTACAGACGCATGTGCAATCTCTTTACTCGGATTGATATGCCATACAACAGTTGTTCCGGGAAGCGCAAGGACATCTCCAATGTTTTCTTCTAACGATTCACGGCGTAAACCTGTATATGCAGGCGGGAGAAGAGACACCTTCAGCGAGCGAAGAAACGGTCGGTCGATGACACTGATGGTGTATTGTTCGCTCATGATCTGTTCCGACTGCAGCCGATAATGTGTCGATTGTTTCATCGGCGGGAAAAGATACCGAAAGGTGCCGTTTGAATCTGCATGCACCACAACATTCTCTGTCGCTTCAACATCCACCTCGGAAAATGATAAGAGGATCTCCGTCGGCAGCGGTTCGGAACTTTCGCCTGCGGTCAGGCGCGCATCCATCGTGACCGTTTCCCCTTTTACCACGTCAACGTTTCCTGGTCGGACCGAGATATAATATGCCGCTGGTGGAATAAAGCTTTTATCGTACTGTACGATTCTGTACGCTGCATCATGAAACGGCGTGCCAGGTATCACCGCAAGGAGAACGATCGTTGTTCCTGTCGCTGCAACAGTTGCTGCCAACCGCCGAAGCCGGACGAATGGTACTGCTGCAGTAAAGCGTATGGTACTTGTGGTATGTTTGAAATGTTCCAGGGCAACTTCGATCAGCTCCGTTGACCCTCCGAAATCTCCTTTCACTACCATATCGGAGAGGTCGAGCATATTCTCCAAACGGTCGGCGATCGATCCAAATTTCGCGCCGATCAATCGCGCAACTTCCCTGTCCGTCGGCTGTTTCAGGAATCCTGCAATGCGCAAGAGCGGTCTCCCCAGTAACCATAGCGCGGCAATACCGATGCATGCCATGAAAAGGAAAAAAAGAATAGTTCTAATTTCTGTTATAAAACTTCCAATGGATTCAACACAGATAATCACCGTGCCTGACATTAATGCAACAGCAATGGTTTTTACCACACCGGAGAACAATTCACGGCGGAACAATGCCTGCCGCGTTTCATTAATCCGTTCCTTCATTTGAGCGATGATATGACGAGTTTCAGGTGTCACACAAGGGTGCTTTCTTCAAAGAGGTGTACTTGCGTCATTGTTGCAAACTCCAGACGATGATATTGGTGCCGAACTTCAACGCTTCCTCCCGTTTCTCCGGAGGATTATTATGGACATCTGCATCCGCCCAACCGTCGCTCGGATTGGATTCGAATGTATAATAAACAACGAGGCGCCCGTGATGAAGAATGCCAAATCCCTGGGGCGGTTTGTTATTATGCTCATGTGTCTTCGGCACACCGTTGGGAAATGAGTAGAGACAGGAATAGAGTCCGTAGGAATACGGCAATTCCACGAGATCGTATTCCGGAAATACTTTTTTCATCTCACGTCGGACTGCTTTGTCCATTCCATAATCATCATCAATGTAGAGAAATCCGCCGCTTTCAAGATAGGTCCGCAAGCGCCGGACTTCATAGCCGGAGAAATTGATATTTCCGTGCCCTGTCACGAAAATGAACGGATAAGAGAAGAAATTGTCATTCGCTATTTCTGTAAATTCATATTTGGGATCAGCATCGATGCCTGCATGCTGCCGGGCAAATGTCAGCAGATTTACTTCTGCAGATGGATCGTTATACCAATCCCCTCCACCGGAATATTTCAACCGGGCGATCCTGAATTGCGATTCGATGCGCTTGGTTTGTGCGGTGAGCTCCCCGGAATTCCAGAGTAGTACGCAGAAACAGACAAGAGTTATTCTGACCACTGATGCCATATGATGTAAAGATAGAAAAATAGAGAGGGAAAGACAATTGGAGTCTTCCGTACCACGGCCGATGACCTAAAAATTATGACGAAAGTGACCGCTCGGTAGTTCCTGCAACGAAAATCTTGACTATTTGCGATCCATTTCTTACCATATAGAGAGAAATACAACGTCTTCATTGTAAATTGTGAACAACTTTACTTCAACATATCGAATATCGGCTACACCAGACAGGATGAAATCTTGCACAGAGATCATTCCCGTTAATCCCGCGGAAATGCCGACCTACATTGCTCTTTCCCCGCGTTTCTAAGCGGACACTATATTACATACACTCGCCTGCTGGAACGACAGTCTAAACGTTCCTTAACTAGGATCATCATTGATCCCATTGTTTATTTTTATTTTTTTATTGTGGAGTATCGTATGAATACGAAAGAGTTTATTGAACTAGAAGATCAATTTGGGGCACATAATTATCATCCATTGGATGTCGTCATTACCAAAGCGGAAGGGGTGTGGGTCACCGACGTCGACGGAAATCGGTATCTTGACTGTCTCGCGGCGTATTCAGCCGTCAACCAGGGACATTGTCATCCAAAGATCTATCAAGCGTTCGTGGAACAGGCAAAAAAGGTAACACTCACCAGTCGCGCATTCCGAAATGACAAACTGTCGTTGCTGTATAAAAAATTGCATGACGTCACCGGTTATGATCTTTCCCTGCCGATGAATTCAGGCGCAGAAGCAGTTGAAACCGCTGTAAAAGCCGCTCGCAAATGGGGTTATACAATAAAGGGGATTCCTGACGGGAAGGCGGAGATCATCTGTGCTTCGAATAATTTTCACGGACGAACAACAACCATTGTCTCTTTTTCGACAGAAGAATCGTACCGTCATCATTTCGGTCCATTTACTCCCGGTTTCCGGATCGTTGAATTCGGCAATATCGATTCGCTCAAAGCTGCGATCAATGAAAATACCGCCGCATTTCTTGTGGAGCCGATCCAAGGTGAAGCAGGCATCATCATTCCACCAGACGGTTATTTGCGTGAAGCAGCACGGCTCTGCAAAGAGAACAATGTGTTGCTTATCGCAGACGAGATTCAATCGGGATTAGGCAGAAGCGGAAAACTGTTCGCGTTCGAATACGACGGGATTCGCCCGGACGCAGTCATCATCGGAAAAGCATTGAGCGGCGGATTCTATCCCGTGTCTGCAGTTTTGTCGCGGAAGGAAGTTCTCGGTGTGTTCAAACCAGGTGAACACGGTTCTACCTTCGGCGGCAATCCGCTCGCGGCGGCAACCGCAATTGCGTCGCTCGACGTAT
>JBAYJG010000012.1:0-23333 GCA_041665225.1 Bacteroidota bacterium | reverse complement strand
TTTGTTTAAAACGTTCTTCACTTTTGTACAATGCTTCTTCAGCATGCCGGCGTTCAATGGCGTATCGTAATGACCGAACAAGAATTTCATTTGTAATAGAGCCTTTCGTTAAAAAATCCTGCGCTTCATTGTGCATGCATTTCAATGCTACTTCATCATCGTTCAATCCGGTGAGCACAACAATGGGGATGTGGTGAAACGCATTATGGAGTTTTAAAAAGGTATCCAATCCTGTGCTATCGGGAAGTGAAAGATCGAGCAGAACAACATCAAGATGTTGATTTTTAAGAATACGAAAGCCGTCCGCAAGAGTGTCGCAAATCTGCGTTTCAAACGATTGCTTTTTTGATTCGCGCAGCATTTCCTGAATAATGCGGACATCTCCGGCATTATCTTCGATAAGCAATACTTGAATATTATTTTTATTCATTGCTGTTTCCCCTTATCAAAATTCTTGGCGTGTCTTTACTACACAGTATCTCAAAAAACACTGCCGTCGTGTCATCGCGAGGAGTGGCGCGTTTCGCGCCACGACGTGGCGATCTTGTTCTTAAAACATTGGGAAAGATTGTCCCGCCTTTTGGATTCCACACTATGCGGGATTATAAAAAGCGGAACTTCGTCGCTTCCTGCCTGCCGGTTCCAAAAGAACACCGTTGGTGCAGGCAGGCGCTCCTCGCAATGACTTTCAGAAGTCTCCTATCTTAACTGGGCGGCAATTTTACAATGGTAAGCCAAAAGTCCTCGATGGACTTTACCACAGCAACAAATTGATTAAGATCGAGAGGCTTCGTAATGAAACAGTTAGCGTTCAAATTGTACGTCTTCAAAATATCTTCTTCCGCTTTGGAAATTGTGAGAATAACTACCGGAATTCTTTTCAGATTAGAATCTCCTTTTATTTCTGCAAGAACCTGCCGTCCGTCTTTTTTGGGCATATTTAAGTCGAGAATAATAAGATCTGGTCTGGGTGAGGATGAAAATTTTCCTCTGTTGTATAGAAAATCCATCGCATCAACACCGTCCGAAACACAATGAAGCGTGTTTCTCACTTTGCTCTCCTTTAATACTTCCACTGCCAACCGTGTATCACCCGCGCTATCCTCGATAAGAAGAATTTCTACCGGCATACCATATTCACGTTGTATCATACCCAGCCTCTTTCGTTATGTGGAATGGTGAAAAAGAATGTTGTTCCTTTCTCAAGTTCCGATTCAAACCAAATTTTCCCGCCGTGTCGTTCAATCACTCGTTTGCACATAGCCAGCCCAATGCCGGTGCCGGGATATTCTTTAGAGTTATTTAATCGTTGAAAAATTTGAAATACTTTATCAGCATATTGTTGGTCGATACCAATGCCGTTATCTCGAACAGAAAAAATATAAAACCCCCCTTCTACATGTGCAGACAGATGAATGATCGGTGCAGAGTCGTGTTTAAATTTAAGTGCATTATCAATTAAGTTTTGAAGGATTCGTATCATCTGCGATTCGTCTGCAACAATAACAGGAAGATCGTCCTTGGTAATAATAGCATGGGTCTCGTCAATTTTGGCTTGTAAATTTGCAAACACTTGGGCGAGCACTGAGTTGGTGTCCACCGTTGTAAACTCTTTTCCGCGTGTAGTCAATCGAGAGTATTCAAGAAGGTCGTTAATCAATCGTTGCATTCGGTTTGCACCATCCACCGCAAATGCGATAAAGTCCTGCGCGTCTTTATCAAGTTTATCTTTATATCGTCGCTCCAATAATTGCGTAAAACTCGAAACCATACGGAGCGGTTCTTGTAGATCGTGTGAAGCAACATAGGCAAATTGCTCAAGATCTTTATTTGATCGCTCAAGGTCGTGAAACGCTTTTTGGAGTAGATCATCTGCACGTTTACGTTCGGTGATATCACGCGTAATTTTTGAGAATCCCTTAAGTTTATTATCATCATCGCGCAACGCAGTAATAACCACATTCGCCCAGAATTTTTTACCATCCTTTCGAATCCGATATCCTTCGTTTTCAAAATGACCTTCAGCCGCGGCAGCTCTCAATTCTTGGTTAGGTTTATCGTGTTCAATTTCTTCGTTTGGATAAAAGCAAGAAAAGTGTTGACCGATGATCTCTTCTGCACGATAGCCCTTAATACGTTCTGCTCCCACATTCCAACTAATAACACGTCCCTCAGTGTCCAGCATTATTATTGCGTAATCTTCAACTGCTTCCACCAATAGACGAAATACCTCCTCGCTTTCTCGTAATGTTTCCTCCGCCCGCTTACGCTCAGTAATATCCCGCGCGGTAATAAGCACCTCAGTACAATGTCCATCAAGAATGATCGGCGCAGAATGTACTTCAACAGGAACTTGTTTACCGGATTTGGTGATAAACTTCGTTTCGTACTCATACGTTTCAAATTCCCCGCGATGACGGGCACCGGCGCGCTTTTGCATTTCGGCTTGTTCTTCATCAGGGAGCATGGCCATGATCAACGACCCTATAAGATCTGTCTTACTGTATTCTGTCCCCTTCACTCCCGATTGATTGATATAGGTAATCTTCCCATCGAGGTCGTGAGTGAGAATGATATCGGTAGATGTTTCCGACAGCGCGCGGTATTTTTCCTGGCTTTCGTTGATTAACTTTTGGGCCCGCTTACGTTCTTCGTTTTGGAAGATTAATTCTTTAGCGATGGCTAATTCTTCAGCTCGTTTTTCCTTCTCTTTGTTTTGAAACGCAAGTTCTTTATTTGCGATAATTAATTCAGATGCTCGTTTTTCTTTCTCTTTACTCTGAACAAGAAGCTTTTTGTTAGCGATGATTAATTCTGACGCTGCTTTTTTGCGGTCACTAATTTTACGCAGTGCATCTTTGGCATTTTTGGATTTGCTTGATAAGGTTTTGTACCGAGTCGAGCGTTTGGGTGTAGGATTGTTGTTCTTGGGTATTTTTTTACCCTTGTTTGCCATGGTACTCATAAATAATACCTTTACGATTATGCTTCTTGTCCAACTGTTTGAATCCCATTCTTAGTAGGATCTTTTTTAAAAACCGGTACAGTAACAGATGCTATTATCCGTTAGAAAAGAATCGGTATTTTTTTACCGTTTGTTTGGAAGGAGGGTAGAGATGAGTGTGTTTATGTAGTTCGGTTCCCAGGATCCGATTCGCGGCAAAAAGCCAGCGACTGATGTATCTTAGTCAACGTACAGAGAAATAGTGGAACAAGCAATCAGTATATAGGGTCGGATTAGTGTATCAAGAAAAACCGAAATCGTTTCTATAGATTATGTTAGGATTGTTTCAATTTCCGTGAGTTCTTCAACGTTAAATTCACAATTCTTAAGGCAATTCAATGAATCCGACAATTGTTCCGGTTTACTCACCCCGATCAACACAGAAGTGATCCGTTTGTCTTTCAGTATCCACGAAAGAGCCATTTGCGCAAGCGACTGGTTTCTCTTCTTTGCAACCTCGTTCAACCGGCGAATCTTTTGGATCTTCTCCTCGGTGATCTGTTCTGTTTTCAGGAATCCGTGCGGCTTGGCTGCACGTGAATCATTCGGCACTCCGTGTAAATACCGGTCGGTAAGAAGCCCTTGCGCCAACGGTGAAAACGGAATGCATCCGACGCCGTTCTGTTCTAATACCTCCAGCAGTCCACCTTCCACCCATCGTTCGAACATCGAATATTTCGGTTGATGAATGAGACAGGGAGTTCCCAATTGCTTTAAGATGGAGATTGCTTTTGCAGCATCCGGCGCTTTGTAGTTTGAAATCCCAACGTACAATGCTTTTCCCTGACGGACGATCAGGTCCAGCGCCGTCATGGTCTCTTCCAGCGGTGTATCGGGATCCGGACGGTGATGATAAAAGATGTCTACATATTCCAGTCCCATTCGTTTCAGGCTCTGATCCAGGCTCGATACAAGATATTTTTTCGATCCCCATTCGCCGTAAGGACCTTCCCACATGTAATAGCCGGCTTTGGAGGAGATGATCATCTCGTCACGGTGACCCAACAGATCCTGTTTCAGGATCTTTCCAAAGTTCTCTTCGGCCGATCCAGGCGGAGGACCGTAATTGTTTGCCAGATCGAAATGGGTGATGCCGCTGTCGAACGCGAGATGGATGATCTTTCGGGAATTCTCAAAATCGTCCACATGGCCGAAATTATGCCACAGACCGAGAGACACGGCGGGAAGCTTAATCCCGCTCTTGCCGCAGCGGCGATACTGCATCGTCTGATAACGCTGTGAAGAGGGAAGGTATGGCATAAGGACTCACGATTTTTGATTTAAAAGTGTACTGAATATTTCTCCTGATAACAATATCAGAATTATACCTGCAGAAATCATTTCTTCTTTGCAACCGTGTTGTACGCCGTTGCCAGAGCATCCTTCACGGTTGATTTCCTTACCAGGTTTAGGTTCACGATTGTCCATCCGTGACCGCCCCATAAGCCCGGAGCAGGATAGATAATGGATGCATCGAATGCACAAAATGCGGATTGGTCGACCGGCTGCAATTTAATAACAACAGTTTTTTCCTGTTCATCGAGCGTAGCAAAGATCCTGTTATGCACACGGTAGGATCTCTTGTGAAAGTGCGGCACTTCCTTCGCTCCCGGAAATGAAAGGGCCAGTTGATGGAAGGTCTTGATGCTGATCATGATTCTTTCTGTAACGAATAATAACGATGTGCGATCACCGCAATCGGTATGCCGATGCAGACGATCAGAATGGCGATGGCTTCCGCAGCATCCACAAGTTCGATGGGCCGCTGTGGGACGTTGGATAGTGGCAGGACGATCAGACGCATGCCGCACCAGACGATGACTCCGTAGAATGTGCCGGCAAGGTATGCATTACGGATTGCGAATGTAATTTTGGGATACAACAGGAAGTAGGCTGTTGTCCACAAAAAGGCGATGCTGTAATGAAAGATCAATCCGTACACCGCCATTGGTGTTCCGCCTTTCAGCGCTTCGAGACCAAAAACACCGCTGGCGATGAATCGCAGCACCGCTGTCGGATCATTTCCTGTGGAGATGGAATACTTGACCATTGCAGCGGCGATGTCCAGTGTTCCCGCGAACAGTGCGGTAAACAGCATTGGGGTCAGGAGACGTTTCATCGACCGATGTACATGTACCGGAACGGTATTCGTTGTTGACGCGGATGAGTTGTTTCGATGTAGAAATAATTGTCCATGAACGACGTTGTCCGCGGAGCAATGGTAAATTGGATCGAAACAGAATCGGACGGGTTTACCGTGGTCGTCTGCGGCAGCGCCTTGACAGCGGAATCGGCACTGCTGATGCTGTGAATAGTGAAATTTTCCTTGGTGGTATTTTTAAAAAAGAATGTTTTTACAATTGACGTACCCCTGGCAGTGCTTCCAAAATTGATGATGGACATTGGAGGAACGATTTCCAGAACGGAAGTAACCGATCCAGTGAGGCGCGCCTCCATCATCGGCGCCGCCGGATCATCTGATGCTACTGTTACGATCTTGGTAATGCTTCCGGAAAATCCGAGTGAATTGAACGAAACGACAATTGTATCCACAGTGCCGGGCAGAATCGGTTCTTCGGAACGTTTTGCAGTAGTGCATCCGCAGGACGTTTCCACACCGAGAATTCTCAACGGTTGGTTGCCGCTGTTTTTCACCACGAGCGGAACATTTCGTATTTCGCCCTGATAGATTGTGCCAAGGTCGAAAACTGTCTTATTCAATTGAATTTTTGGCTGTGCGGAGAGCACAAAAGCAGTCGCACAGACCAATGTGATGAAGATATGGATTCTGGAGATTTTCAGCATTGGATTTTTCCGGGAAAATGTTTCGTTAAAGATACTCTTTTCTAAACTAAAGAGAAACTCTACGTCTTCAGAATAGAAAAAAATAGAGTTTACGAAAGAGTTTTACAGATCCACGCTGCGCCAAACGCTTCCAGCAAGCTTAACGGTATAGCGTAGGGAAGGATCCCGTATGGCAGCACGCCAAGATTGCCAATCACCACCCACATCAACACGAAGCCGATAAACCAAGAAAAAAGAAATGTATGCAACAAGGAATATTTTTTATTGAGAATGAAAATGGTGATTGCGAATAACAGGGACCAGAGTCCCCACACTGCTCCATTCACCGGCTCGGATGGGAATGTCAATCCTAATCGCGTATAATGTTCGGTCCAGAACGATTTAACGATGAATTCATTTCGGACAAATTCCGATATGCTGATCCACGCAGCAGCAACAAAAATGGGAAGGAAGATTTTTTTCATAATGTCGGTTACCGTTCGATGGGGAGTTGCTATTTTTTGTCTCCGAGCAATATAGAAAAACAGAGTTTCTCTTTCACCAGCATGTCGTAAAACACTAATGCCACGGTACTACACCATGGCATTGGTAATTCATTACTTCAAAGTCCATTTTCTAGAAGTGGTCTCAAAAATATCCCCTGATTGTCATTTCGATCCCGCTTTAGCGGGAGAGAAATCTCGATTTTGCCTTCAATTGTAAAAACGAGATTCCTCACTTCGTTCGGAATGACAATAAAATTCATTTTTGAGAAAGCTTCTAATTAGATTCTCCGTGTTCTCTGTGACCTCTGTGGTATGCTATTGTTCCTCCGCAACCTTATTCAACACCTGAAGAAACAGGCTGCTTGGCTGAGCACCGGAAACAGCATATTTGTGGTCGAACACAAAGAATGGCACACCGCGGGCGCCGACCTGTTGCGCTTCATAGATATCCTTCTCAACGGCTTCGGCATAGTCAGTTCCGGCGAGCATCGAACGGGTTGTTTCCGCATCAAGCCCCGCGTCGACTGCTAATTGCACAAGCGTTTCGTGATCCGCAGTATTTTTTCCTTCAGTGAAATAGGCTTTGAACAAGCGCTCTTCCATTGCATCCTGCCTGCCGTGTGTTTTGGCAAAATGTGATACTCGGTGCGCATCGAAGGAATTGGCAACGACCGCTTTGTCGAAATCATAGGTCAGACCGACTTCACGTGCCATTTCCGTTACCCGGTTGTTCATCTGTGTTGCCTGTTCAATGCTGATTCCTTTATGCTCCGCCAAATACTGGTTGATGTTCTTTGACGGATCGGTTTCCATGTCCGGATTGAGCTGGAAACTTTTCCATTCAACCGTCACATACTCTTTTCCGGGAAACTGTTGCAGTGCTTCTTCAAACCGTCGCTTACCAATGTAACAGAACGGACACATCACATCCGACCAAATTTCCACTTTCATGAATTACAAACTCCCTGATACTATGATTATACAAAAACGATGCAAGTTTCCAACGATCGCTGCTGCGTATGTGAAGATTGCAAACAGTGAAGGATAGCATTCACGACACTGTTGAATACGGACTGATTGTATGTAAGTCTACGCAGAAATAAATACATAATGCGCTGCGCGACAGGGGGATCAAACACAAAAACGCATTATAAAAAGAAAAGGCTGATCCAATTTCCTCATCAATGGAATAATTCCGCTGGCGATGAAGGGGCGGCACTCTTTTCTTCAACATGTTTGTTGATAAAATACATCATGCCGGCGCCGGCGAACATCAATACCATACACGCATATCCTAAAATATCATAATGCTCCAGCGGTCCGGTTCCGGACTGCACAATAATCATTCCCGCAACAACAGAGGCAATTCCTCCCGATACCTGCTGCAACGATGAACTAATGCTCATGAATGCACCACGGTCTGCCAATTCCGGAACAGCGGTCATTAACGTTGTTGCCGGTATCATTCGCGACATCATTCCCGCAAAGAGAATCACATTAATCGTGACAACTTCCCACAACGGCGTAACTCCAAGGTTTACATAAATTGCGATCATAATCATGGCAAGAAGGGTTCCAGCGGTAAACACGGGAATTTTTCCGACGGAATCGCTGATGCGTCCGACGATCGGAAGAATGATAATCGTCGACAATCCGGTGAACATGAAGACAAGCGGAAGTTGATTCTGTGGTATGGCCACATTGAAAACCAGAAAGGCACTGGAGAACGGCATCATCAGAAATCCGCCGATCGTCAGGAGTGCCGTGGTGATGAATGCCGCCACATAATGTTTTTGCGACAAAGTATTACGGAGATGAACAAATGCGCCGGAGGATAACGCATGCTGTCCGGAAAGATGTTCGTCAATTGGGCGGACCAGTTTCATCATGGCAATTCCAGCTGGTATGCCGATGCCAACAATCATCATAAACGGCGCATGCCATCCGATAATGTTTGCCAAATAAATTCCGAATGGTATTCCCGCCACCTGAGCGATGGCAAACGACATCTGCACGAAACCCATCACGCGGCTCCTCACATTCAGCGGAAACAAATCCGCCACAATCGCCAGCGAAACGGATGCAATCACTCCTCCGAATATTCCTGTAATGATACGGGCAATGAGCAGAAAATAAAAACTCGATGCAATACCGCAGAGGAATGTTCCGAAAAGGAATCCGGCATAAAAGAACAGGAGGAATTTTTTCCGGTCGTACTTGTCCGCGAATCCCGCTGCAAGAAATCCTGCAATGCCGGCGCTGAATGCATAGGCCGACACGATCGATCCGAACTGTCCAGGCGTAATGTTGAGGACCTTCATTAGCAGCGCACCGAGCGGAGCAATGATAATAAAGTCCAGAATCACCGTAAACTGGATGAATGCCAGTACGGCAATGATGAAGATTTGATAGCGGGTAAATAACTTTTTTGTCTGCAGGTCGGCCATGTTGGATTTACGGGTCATTAGGAATTACATCAGATGTATCAATATACGACGAAAAAATTTCCCGCCAATTGGTATCAACAATTTTTTTTCATTCACACCGTTAAAAGAATAGAACGCCCAGAGTATGCTTCGGCATTATTTCTTGCATCTGATGTTGCCGATGTGCACATTCCTGCACCTCACCGTTACGTTCCCCATCAATAATGGAGGCTGCATGATGAAAGCAGCATGGTTCATAGCCGGTTGTATCGCTGTTGTCCTACCGTTTTACCTCTTTCAGGATCCATTTGACCTCTGGCCTTCTGTCTACGCCGCATCGTACGGTGGATCGGCCTACCTTCTGGCGTTTTTATATTATGTTGTTACAACAAAAGTGAAAACACGATTGAAGATCATTACCGGAGCGCTCATCGTCGTTTTCATTGCAACAAATTTCCTGTTCATATCGACGCAGGAAAACATGAGCCGGTATCAACGTTCACTGTTGACGAAGATCCGTGTTGCAATAGGCGAGGGAATATTACTCAGCGAAGATGTGACTGAACGTGCACTGCCTGTGTACGGTGCCTATAAGGATCAGAAGGGAAAGAAAAAAGGGGTCGGCACGGTCTTTCGGGAACTTCATAAGGACAAAATCCACGATGATATTTTTGTATCAACGAGCACGGAATACGATGCGTCGAAACGATACGTTCATTTTTACTCCGATACGGCAGTTACACTGATCAGCGTTGATACCGTTGCGCGGGGTACGAACGGAGCCTTCGTAAATGTAAACGGGAGCACGGGAAAACTGCAATCTACCACGACGATAACAGCACGGGGGGTGACGTATGAACGAAATAATTGATCCAAAGGAATCGCCGGAATTTTCACCGGTTGTTGTACGCTGGCTCATTTCGCTCACCATTGTCGTTTTGATGCTTGTCTTCGTTTTTGAACCGAGGATTAATCGAACGATAAACAAGGGGACGGATTTTTCTCTGCCGGCTGGGGCGATCGCTGCCAGAGCACAGGTAGAGTATGGTATCACTGAATTTCAGGGTGCCCCCATTGAACCGATCGCACAGGAACATCGTACGCGATCATTGCTCTATCTGTTGTTCGGGTTCGTTGTGATACCGACGGCAACTTTTTTTCTGGTGCAGCGAATGAATTCCGAAGAGGAACGCGGTAGTATGGCAATACTGTCTTCATCAATACGGACCGTAATGTTCCTGCTCTTTCTTTGTGCAACGGCGCTTGTTTTTATTACCACCGCAAGCGCTTCGATCTATGCGCCGATCATCTTTGAAAATATGAGGATTGACAATGCGATCTCTGAAGAACGGGACGGACTTACGCGGGATCTGGTGAAAGCGTATAGCGATGTGATCATATATTCTTATTCAACAAAAAAATATGGCGGAAAGAACAAGGATCTCCGCGACATAAGAACCATTTCGGAGATTGGTAGCCCTGAAAAAACACAATATGGTTCACTGCACCTGCAGCCGATGATATCGGATTCCGCGATCTCTGTTATCGCTGTCGGAACGATCCCGATAGAAAAGAATACGTACAAGGATGCTGATGGCAGGACCGGTTTTGCACAATACACCGTGCATATTTTCCCGGCAAAGCTGTTGCATACCATTGAACGAAACAATTAAAGGAGGAAATGGACGATGACTACTTCACAACAACAATGGATCACATTTCCCCTGAACAAAACATGGATCGTTGTCGGGTATTGCCTCTATGTGGTGGGACATCTTTTTCCGCTGGCAATGTTGTATTGGCTGGAAGGAAACGGCGGAATGGTTCGGGCCGTTGCCGGAGCATGGTCGTTCGGCGGTTTAGCGGTGATTGCGTTTATCATCGGGTACCGATCAAGGGGGATAACGATTATCGAACCCATTATTTCTGCTTTATTATATGCTCTTACAATGAACGTAGCATTTTCGAATTTTTGGACCGGGACACTGCAGATCAACGGAGTGTTGTGGCTCGTGTTAGCATTTATCGCCTCATCAATTTCCGCGACGCTCGGCGAGATCATGCAGCATATGAAACCGAAAAAAGTCTAATCCTGCAGACAGGGAAATGTACAACATCCTCGAAAACGATAGTTTTCGAGGATGCGGCGTGAGTTGCACTCTTGGTATTTCCGAACAAATGATACTACGTTAATACTTTGATGTCTGTCATTTCAGCAGCAACAGTTTTTTGGTCTGCACTGCGTTGTTTATTTTGACGCGAAGGAAATACATTCCCGAACTTACCTGTGCTCCTCCGTTCCTTCTACCGTTCCACTGGATTGCATGCTTTCCCGGCTGCTGCAAAAGGGCAGCGGATTTCCAGACGGAACGCCCTATGATATCACTGATCTCAATTTGTATGTCGCTGACACTCGGCAGCCAGCATTGTATGGTTGTGGAAGGATTGAACGGATTCGGGAATACGTCAACGGAAAAACGCTCGGGAACAACATCCGATCGTCCAACACCCAAGATGACCGAATTTGATGCCAACGGCGTTGGTTGCATCGGTCCCCACGCAGGTGCAGCATCAGGATACCGTCCGAAAGAAATGTTTGCCGTTTGCGGACCGAACGTGATGGAATCCAGCACGGAAACGCCGTCGCCGTCTGTTAACCCCACAAACTCTCCTCCCGCGCTTAACTTGATCATTGCATGAACTCCCGGCTGATCCGGTTCTTCGTCGCACCAGACGATGAGATACTTACCCGGATCAAGGACGAGGTCCGGTTGTGTGAACTTCCATTTTGTAAGAGACGCCGGTTTATCGGTAAGATATTTTCCGGTAAGTACTACTGACTGTGCCGTTGGATTGTAGAGCTCAACCCAGTCGTCAAATTGACCGTTGGGATCAGCAATCGTCGTATTATCCGCCATAAACTCGTTAATCACAACAGACGATGCTGCAACAGTGGAAGCAATGATGCGGATCGAATCCATGCGAGGATACAACACTGCATGATCGAGCGAATCCAGTATTAAGATTTTAAATGAACCGGATCGTTTTCCGTTAAGCGAAGGAATCACGCCCGTCCATCGGTCAAATTCTTCTACTCGTTTTGTTCCCGGCACAGGCGTATGGATCATAGGAATCACTTGCACAGTGGACGAACTTTCAGGGGTGAACTGCAGCCAAACTTTTTTCAAACCTGAAGATCCAAAGCACGATGCAGAGACTATGATGGAGTCGGTCACTGTTGGATGGATCGGATGCATATTGATGCCATAGACAATCGGCGCAGCACTGGTGTAGTTCAACTGGTTCACAATGCTTGTGTTGCGGAGATTGACGAACTGGCGGAGGCCGAACTTCACATGTTTGTTGAAATACGAGACATCCGAATAGGAATTGAGAAAATCATCTACCGTAAAACCATAATCGAGCGTGCGATATGTGTCTTCGACTGCGGCAGTAGTAATTGAATCCTTGATGCGGCTCAGTCTGTTTTCCCATAGAGGAAGGGAAGTGACATTGTCCCGATAAAAATGGAGAAAGTGTGTATAGAGGTCGCGGTAGACACTATTGACGCTGATCTTTTCCCATAGCGGACGAGGACCTGCAACCGCTTTGGGATACAGATACGGATCTGCTGTTGCCCAATTGACGTTGAACCAGTCAATCCCAAAAGTATTATCATAATCATACGGGATGATGGTAAATCGTCCTGTAGAAGGATTGTGGTAAAGATAATAATTGTTCATCAGCGATCGATAATCGTCCCAGCTGCCGATGAGAGTGTTGACGGCGAAATATTGCAAAACACGGCTTACATCCAGTATCGATTCGAGCGAATCGGCAAGCAGATTTTCCGGCGTATTGTTGAGAATACTCACCAACCGGACGAATTGTGAGAAATCGCCGGTAGATTCATTCGTTTTCAATTCATACGCGGGCGTGGTGCTGTTATTCATAATTGCTTTGTAGGTATTCTGATTATTTCCCAGATATTGCAGATCCGCAGGGTAGAGACATTTCCACAGATTGCCGCTGTCATCCGCAAAATTCTTCTTCAGGAATTCTTCGTCGATATGCTCTACGGAGACATAGAGTCCGTAATACTTTCCGTTAATATATACCCGCGCGTGATTGGCGCGCGATGCGATAATTCCCATGTCGCGGTATAGATCAAACGATAGTTTGCTGCGGATGATGGAAGGATCATTATGTTCGCCGTTCAGGTTTAATTTTTCAATGCCGTGGAATTTTTTTCCCTTGATGAACGTATTGAAGGAGATCTTGAACGATTTTTTTTGAGAGTTCCGCGAAGTATTTCCCCGGAGCCGGAATCCGATGGAATCAACCGTTTCATCAAAGAATGCATTGCGGAACCGCACAGATGCAACATGTTCGCTGTCGCTTTCTACATGATTGTAGATCCACTGCAGTGTGGTGGGATCAATCGCGATATCGACACGGGCTAAGGTTGAGTCGGAATAGACTTTCCAGCTGTCGTCTTGCGGGGCGGCAGCAGAAAAGAGCGGGATGCAGAGGAAAATAAAAAAGAGTTTCATAGTGAAAGGACTTTCGAATGATGAGTCATTGGATGAGCACCGTCATTGCACCGGTCAATACATTTTCCCGGGCAGATGTAGTCTTCACAATACCGGTGAATCGTCCGGTACAGTTTTGGCAGGTGAATGCGGGTACTAAGGTAGGGCTAAACCGAAGGAGAAACAAGAAAGGATTACTGCAGCAACACAGACTGATATTACCGAACCATACCAAATTGTCTGTTCTTTTCCGTCATTGAAATAAAATATTGCAGCCGGCGTTTGAAAAAATCAGGTCTGTTTCGAGATCCATCGATCCACCCAATGCGAATGCGGCGGTACGAAAGAGAAAATGATTGGTAATGTTTCCATGCCAGCGGATTTTTCCTGATGGCAGTCAGAATATCTTTTGGAAAGACGAACTGTTTTGGTGTAAGGGAAAATGTCGAGAGATGTCGTTGGATTGCCGCCAGTCCCGCTTTGCGCATCTTGCCGGAGGCAATGAGCCTTCGGATTCGTTCCTTGTTCATTTCGGAAAGAACACTGTTCGGTTTCCTCGGAGAAAAGCGCTGCACATAACTCTCCGCATCGCGTGTTTTTGCGATACTGTCGATCCAGCCGTAGCAAAGGGCTTCTTCCACCGCATCGTTGTACGGGATCCGTTTTTTTCCGGAATCCTTTTTATAATAGATCAGCCAGATATCGTTGGCGGTGGAATGGTTTTTCGCAAGCCAGGCGCGCCATTTTTTCCGATCCTGAACATTAAGAGTTTTTCCAATACGCATAGGAGCCTGTTATTTTCCCTGTAATTTCGCCAACTGTTTTTTTATCCGTTCATTCTCCGGACTTACCAACAGCGCCTTTTTGTAATATTCGATTGCAGCCGGAATGTTACCGGCATCTTCGTAATAGCTTGCAATATGGGTATAGGAGAATGCAAAAGACGGATACATTTCAATATTCAATTTTACGATCTCCATTGCCGCGGATATTTTTGTCGAATCTGCCGCAATTTTGTCAGCAAGCCGGAGCAATGTACCTTCCTTGAAATTGTATGTGAATCCGCCGTACAACTGTTCGCGCAAAACCCTGTATTGTTTTATCGTCGAATCGATACCGAATCCGTCAAACGTGCGTTTCAGCTGATCTTCCAGAAGGATCGGCAGCGCATTGCCGCGATGGCAGGTTTGACAGTTCACTTGGATGGAGGGAGATCCGTCCTCATGAAGATTCGACAGGAACTGTGTGTTGATATTCTTCACCATCTTGATCATCAAGCGTGCTTTATTCTTCGCCGGTTTTGCATCGGAGACGAAATCGAATTCCTTAAAATCCTTTCCCTCTTCACCGACATGACAATAGGTACAGCGGACACCAAGGGCGCCGGTGAAGGCGAACATGGTCCGTTGCAGTTCTTTGCTGGTAACCGTCGACGGCAGCGCAGTGATATTTTTCGGCGCGTCGGGCCATTGCCATTGCTGTGCGGAAAGGATTCCCGTTGTCATAAGAATCAGCGAAAGAAGAAAACGTGCACTCATAATGCTCCTGATGAATGAAGAGAGATAATGTCAATTGTTCGATAGGATTCGTTCATAGTATCACGCTGTAACGATATCGGTCAGCCAGGTGCGCGCATCGTCCACAGAAGAAAAGACTTTTACATTGACGCCGAGAATATTGGCGAGATTCTCTCCGAATGCCACACTCGTGCTGTGATGCTCCTTGTTAAGGTCAACGTACGCAATGCGCAGTTTATGATTCCGTGCATATTTCGCCTGCCTGCGGATGACATCAAACAGTTCGAAGGTATCGATCCCTTTTCCGGTCAATTGCTCTTCAATCAAAATGTTAGCGATGCAATGGTGCTCGGTTGCCTTCTGAAGATCTGTCAGATAACGATCCACGTTCTGTATCGTGTTATTTCCCGTGACTACCGCATGCAGATACTGCGGATGGAGGGTAATATTGATCGAGTACGAAGTTTGCGGATCGCTCATAGTTGCCGTTTCCCCGCTTTAACGCTGTCAGGAAAATTTACTATTAATGTATCCCGGACCGATCTGATCCATGCCATCAGCAATGCTTTTTGTCCGCTGGTTAACTTGGCATCTCTGTGCATAATCAGGTATTCCTGCAATGGCATCTGATCATCAAACACCATTTCACTGATCTCCGCCAGTTTGCGGTATTGCCGGCGCATGCTGTAGGATGCAAATTCCGAAAAGTTTAACTCCTTTTTTCCCTCAAGAATATGGCCGTTCAGCCACCAGCCGACCGGCTGGATCTCGGCGTACCAAGGATACCTGGTGTTATTGCTATGACAGTCATAACATGCAATACTCAGTACCGCTTCAACGCTGTCTGGTACAGGCAGGACCGTTGAAATATGTTTCGTTTGATTGTTGGAATTGTTCTTTTGCGGACGGTCAAATTGCATGCCAAGGAATATAACAACGGCAGCAAGGATAATAGAGAGGAAGATCTTTTTAAACATAGATTTCATTCACACAAAGATTGAAGATGTTATTGAATTGTGTTTCAATATGATTGAAAGCCAGAAATAGAATATCGCGGCGGCATCAATTATTCCAAATATACGGAAATCTTTAGCTTTCCGAAGAAAAATAAATTCCAATAGTATTGTATTTCCTTTGCCAATGGAATGAAAGCGAAGGGATACTGAACGGGTTAGGGATGTTTGTGCGCACCATTAGTCAATGGAGCGGTAAGTGATAATAATTTTTTCCACAATTGCTGTTGTTCGGCATTCTTCCAGAGTCGGACGAATGCCCGATATTTTCTACACCGCATCTGACGTGCATACTCTGTCAGGAACACCAGCCCCCGCTCAATTCGCGGAAACGATGTAGTGACACCGTAAAATTTTGCTGTCCGCTTCCGTTCCTCCTCGATAAACACCGGTATCGATGCTAACCAGACGTCACAATCATGCATCTCACCGAGAAGATCTTGCATCGAACGGGTTGTACGGATATACGGTTTCAACTTTCCACCAAACACCGGATTGAAGATTTCCATCACATAGCGAAGACGTTTTGCCGCGATGCGCATTTCATGATGTTCCTTTGCTGCGGATTGTTGATGTACAAACTGTTCGAACTCCAACAACCCGGCAACATGTGATACGATTGCATCTCCGGCACGCTGACGCAACGATTTCGGACGCGGAATGGTATGCTGGACAGGGCTGACGGTACAAGCGCGTTTCACTGTTGCAGGAAGCGTGCTTCCGTCCAATGCATCCAACTCCGCGGTAACGACGGTCATCCGCTTTTGCCTGCGCTGTGCAAGACGCAACAACAGCCGTTCGAGCCCGGCACGGTACCGTTGTGCTTTCCTTTTTCGGAAGAGCGATGTCAGGAATTCCATTTGCACATCGCCGTCCCGTACGGCACCGCAGGATTTTCGAATGCGTCGAATACTTCGTTCGCCGGAACGCAAAACGGATCGGGAAATACATTCACCGAACAGCATCGTTGCAGCATGAAACCGCCGGGATGCCACACGAAGATCATGAACGGCATCTGCATCGTACCGATTCCGGACGTTCAATGTCTCGTTCAAGAAGACTTCCCAACGGACGGAGAGTACGCGCTGACCAAATGCACGGTATGTGGGAAGTCGCAGACTCATAACGATACAAACTACGAAAGGCAGGGAAAGGAAACAACCAGCCCTCTGTCGTTACTCGGAGCAACAGCTCTCATTTCATAATCATCGAACGAATGGCAGAGCAGCTATTGCAAATACTTTGTTCTGATGATGTTCAGATGATGTAGCTCATGCCCAGCAAGATGGTAGATCAATGCACGGACAGTGACGATATGATTGTTGGCGACGCCGCTGCGAGACCATACATCATCCGGTAGATTGGTGAACAGCGAGAGTGTTGCATTCCTCACCGCGCGATATTCTTCAATAAGGCTTTCCGATGTTCTGTCATTCGCGTGCGATTCGGTCACGTACGGATCCTGATCGAATCCGGGAAGCGCTGTTGCATCGTTACGGGCAAACCGTAATGCACGATAGCAATAGATCCGTTCATCGTCAATAATATGCAGCAAGATCTCCTTGATTGTCCATTTTCCTTCTGCATACCGGTACATCCATTGTTCTGCTGTCAACGTCCGGAGAAATTTCACCAAAACTTCGCCGTTCGTTTGCAGATGCTCAAGGATTCTGCCGTCATCCGGAAGCAGTTTGATGTACATGATTGTATACGGATCGTATTCGCCGGGAAGCGGTTTCGGGATTATGTTCATGTGATTATTTTTTTATGGATGAGGCTATTCTGTGACCGACCATGGCAAAAGGAGAATAGGTGAAGAGATTGATGATCCAGAGCTTCAATGGATGCGTCACCATCAGCATTCCCGCGATTCCAAACAGAGTGAAAAGTGCGGCAACGATTAACGCATTTCGGGCACCGTGACTCTTGTCGATGACCGTCGCTAGAAATCCACCGGCAAAACCGCCGAGCGCCATTCCCACAAAGGTCAGCAGAAATGCTCCGGTAGGAAGGTATGCAAGATAGAGCTCAAGCGCGAGCATGTTAGCAAAGGAAAGATTCGCCGGTGCAGGATAATAGTGCCGTGTAACAGCATTAACGACAGCAACAATAATACCGGCAGCAGCAATTCCACCAGCGATGGAAGGGAATGTTTTATTCGTCATCTCATTTGATTATAAGTGATGCATGCGGTATTACACTTCAAACCATTTTTCCGTCATGGCGGCCAATGCGCCATCTTCGTTCTTGTGATGGAATTCGTTCGAATGTGGATTATAGATATAATCCTTCTGCCAGAGCGCAATGTGCTGTTCGATCTGCGTCAACGCTTCGGTGATTTGCCGTACTTCGTTATTGGTAGTGGTTGGATGGAGTGAAATGCGGACCCAGCCCGGTTTTTCAGATAGGTCGCCGGCATCGATCTTGTCCGTAATGGATTTCGAATGCTGCTGGTCCACATGCAGAAGATAATGGCCGTATGTTCCGGCGCAGGAACATCCTCCCCGCGCCTGGATACCGAACCGGTCGTTCAGGATCTTAACAACAAGGTTGTAATGAATATTGTCAAAGTAGAACGAGAACATGCAGAGACGATCTTCAACCGAGTCCGCCAGCAGTTTCAGGTGTGGGATGGCTCTCATCTGTGAGAACATCATCACCGCCAGTTCGTGTTCACGTGCAGCAATATG
Organism: Bacteroidota bacterium; assembly: GCA_041665225.1. Taxonomy (GTDB): domain Bacteria; phylum Bacteroidota; class Ignavibacteria; order UBA10030; family UBA8401; genus UBA8401. Next base: position 4,861 of record JBAYJG010000012.1, on the reverse strand, counting down.
TTCGATTCCCATTCGTTCCTTTAGCTGCACAGCAAGCGATGCTTTGATTGCCTGCAGGAATCCCGGAGTGCCGCCGTCCTCGCGAATTTCGATATCGGGAGAGAATTTATGCTGTCCCCACGGATTGGTCCACAGCACAGTTCCGCCGCCGGGTTGATCGGGGGATTTTAGTGTATAGAGACGTTTATTGAAGAGCAATACTCCCGGTGTGCCGGGGCCACCGAGAAATTTATGCGGGGAAAAGATCACAGCATCCAACTGTTCTGTTACATCAGCCGGATGCATATCGATTTTTACATATGGCGCACTTGCAGCGAAATCGATGATGGCAATGCCGCCGTGTTCATGCATCACTTTTGCGAGTGTGTGATACGGTGAGAAGATGCCGGTGACATTCGAGCAGGCGGAGAAAGAACCGATCTTCACCGTGCGGTCCTTGTACCGCCGCAGAGCATCGCGAAGATTATCAACATCCACCAGCCCCTCTCGTGTCGGTTCAAGCACGCACACATCGGCGATCGTTTCATACCACGTCGTCTGGTTGGAATGGTGCTCCATATGTGTCACAAAGACAACGGGCCGTTCCTGGTCGGGAATAGCGATGGTATTCCGGAACTGTTCGGGAATTTTCACGCCGAGAATTCGCTGGAACTTGTTGATCGCTGCCGTCATTCCTGCGCCCACAAACAAAAGAACATCGTCCCCGTCGGCATTCACATGTTTCTTAATAATTTCGTGCGCATGGTGATAGGCATGCGTCATCAACCCGCCGGTGACGGAAGATTCTGAATGAGTGTTTCCGACAAACGGGCCGAACGATTCCAGCATTTTCTTTTCGATCGGTTCGTACAGCCGTCCGCTGGCGGTCCAATCAGAATAGAGCATTGTCTGGTTGCCGTATGGCGATTGGAATATCGCATTGATACCGACAATATGATCCCGGAATTGGCGGAAGTATTCTTCGTAATTCATGGAGTAAAACTACGAAAGGAATGTGCAGGATGCAAGAAAATGACAGGGTGAGCAACACTGAAAATCAGGTTTACAGTGAAATTATCGCACAGCAAAAGGTAATCCTGAACAGCAACAACGGTACACGCATGCAACGATCTTGAAAACATACAGTGTTGTTTACCGTTCCTATTAATTTTACGCGCATTTCGTGGATTGATCTTCACGCCAAAAATTTCTACCATAGGTACCGCTTCCATTCATATTCACCAGGATTGGAGAAAGATTATGAATTCTTTCGCGTATTGTCCTGCATTCCGCATCAAAGTCACGTATGTCGTTATAGTCCTTCTTCTAAATGTCTGTTCCGGAACGACAATTCTCTACTCCCAAGATATGTTCCCTGTCATACAACTCACGTCCGATTCTACTCGGGAGGGATTTCCGTCATGGTCTCCAGACGGGAGCACCATCATCTATTCCTTTTTCAACATCATTGACGGCACACCAGTGATGGGATCGAAAAAAATTTCCTCACACGGCGGAACACCGGTGGTGTTTACGGATTTTGCGACCGAACACCCGCAGTGGTCACCGGATGGACACATTATCGTATTTGATGGCGATACCGGCGCCAGCGTTTTTATGATAAATGCGGAGGGAGGTAAACCGAAAACATTTCTTCCAGAGTCCATTAAAATTTCAAAAGGGGCTCTATCTTGTTGGTCCCCTAATGGTTTGCAAATAGCACTGAAAAGCGGAATTACTTCTTCTCTTTATGTGTATGATGTTAAAACTGGCGGAGTGACAAACATTTATCATGAAGAAGGCATAGTACCGCTCCCCGGCTGTTGGTCACGCGACAATAAATGGATTTTCATTGCACGGATGGATGCAAAAACGCGAATTTCCACCATATGGAAAATTTCATCCGATGGTAAAGAAAAAGAACAAATCAACGGGCATCATAAGGATTTTTACCGATATCTTGCTCTCTCGCCCGATGGCACGCTGCTGGTATATGCTGTAATGGAAAAGAAAAGACTCGGCCTCTGGATCATGCCTGCCGAAGGGGGTAAATCGCTGCCTGTAGCGATTTCGTTGCAGGATCATAACGAATGTCCGTCTTGGTCGCCTGATGGAAAACGGTTAGCATTTTCAAGCGGACGAACGGGAAGAGGTGATATTTACATTATGGAAATGGATATTGAGAAAGTGAAAGCAGAATTAGAATTATCGAACAAATAGTTCTCTGGTACATTCACTGATTTTGATGTTGTGCATTTAACCAATAGAAGAACGGTAAGGAGAATCCCAGTCCGCCGATGAGGCTCAGCAGAATAAACAGTTTCCAGGAGTATTTCCCCAGCGGATTCTTTGCAAACCACCACGCAAGCAATCCCGTTGCCATGAATGCATCGATAATAAAGCTGAGAGCAAGAAGATCGCTGAACACTGCGGCCACGGATGTATATTCAACGAAGAGATAGTAAAAGAACATCCCGTTCGGAATGATGAATCCGAGACAGGCGATGAAGAGTAGAACAGTCTTTTGTGCAGTTGACATGTTGGTACTATGAAATAGATTTTTGTTTTGTTGTCACGAAGGATGCCAGGAACAGCACACCCAATACAAGATCAAACACTGCTGCTACAGCGATAGCGGAAGGAGCCCGACCATTTATAAAAAGATGCAATCCTGCTGCTGCATAACTGAATTTCTCTACCACCGACGGCAGGATGAGCAATCGATACCGGACAACATCTCTCGCGATCACCAGAAAAGCCATCTGCCAAGCCATGGTGACGCCGATAAATCCGTAAAAATATTCGGGATGGGTAATAGCGGGAGGGAAATCGATATTCAACCGTGCTTCAGAAAAGTACATTGGAACGATTACAACCAAACCATAACACCCGGCAAACAAGAAAACATTACGTGCAAATTTCAAACAATTGATCCTTTCCGCTTTGTCCGGTAATAATCATCCAACGCTTTTTTCGCGCAATCGGGGCAGATGCCGTGCGTGAATTTTGCATCGGTATGTTTAGCGATATACTGTTCCACCTGATTCCAGTACCCTTCGTCATCCCGGATCTTTTTGCAGCTTGCACAGATGGGGAGAAGTCCGCCGAGCGTTTTGACGCTTGCAAGCGCCTCTTGCAGTTCTGCAATCAGCAGTTCACGTTCCTGCTCAGTCTGTTTTTGTGCGGTGATATCCCTGCAGATCAACAGCATGCCAGCATTGGCGGTGGATGTCCCGGCCAGCGGTGTGCGGGAGACCTGGAACCATTCAATTTTTTCTCCGAGCTCCAGTTTCAATTCCAGTTCGGCAATATTATCTGCGCGGAGGAATGAAATCAGTTCGGGCCAGTAATGGAACACCTCGCCGACCGGCTTCCCGATCGGTGACCGGGAAAAGTTGAAATGATGCATAGCAAACGGATTGATGTCGACGATCCTGTTCTGCACATCAAGGACAATGGCGATCTGTCTAAACAGGACGAACAACCGGTCACGGGCAATCGGAGTAATATCGAACAGTTGGTACTGTTTCATGTTCCACAGTAATAGTCCTCCGGTAATAGTGAACGCCGCCGGCGTCAAATCAATAACAGTAATGATACGTGCATTGTAGAGGATATTGCCGATCCACGGTAGCGTAATGCTGACGAACAGGATAATCGACTGCACCTTGAAAGCATGAAACATGATGGTTGATTGACGAAGCATCAGAATGCTGAACCAAATATTGACAACATAACAATATACGGTCAACACCCAAAACGATGGGCCATGCTCATAGTACATATAATTGCCAAGCGAGTGTTCTACCATGCGATACGAAGGCCAGTTCCAACCATGAGAGGAATTCGTCAGTGCAAGCAGCAAAGATAGAATGGGGATAGTCCACAGGATCAACAGATTTCGTTTGGTGATATATTGCGCATAGCCGCAATAAGCGAGAGAAAAACAGAGCCAGGCGGGAGAAACATTCACAATACCGAAATAACTCACCTTTGACCAGAATGCTTTATCATCCGGCAGTACTGAATACCACTCCAACGCGCTGGTGAGTGCCCACACTACACACGAGATGAGAAATAATACCAGATAGGTGTCACCCGGGAAAGAACGCTGGGATGAACGGTATGCAACGATCATAGCAAAGATCGTTACGCCAAGGAAAAAATTTCCAAAAAGCGAAAGCTGCCAAACCAATATTCATTCCCCTCAATGAATGATGATGCCCAAAGTACAGTTTTGTCGAATGAAAAACAATTCAAAGATATACGAATGGTTGGCAGACGGAGTTTAGTGGAATGTGTCCGGTTCGATGTGAATCAATACATCCACGATCCGTATGTTCATTGCGCACAGAGCATCCTTCACATTGTGTCCGATTAAATGCCCGTCGCGCACGGAAAGATTTCCATCCACCACAACATGCAGATCGACAAAATAATCGAGCCCCATTTTCCGCACATAACATTTATCGAGACCGGCAACGCCTGAGACAGCCAAAGCGGTCGATCGTACCTGATTTTCAATGTCGGCCGGGGGTGCGGCATCCATCACTTCATCCAACGCGGGCCGGAACAAGCGATAGGCATTGATGATGATGATGATGGATGCGAAAAGTGCAGCCCAATCGTCGGCGCTTTCAAATCCTATCCCGCCGATCAACGCGATAGAAATTCCTATGAACGCTGCCGCAGATGTGATTGCATCGCTGCGGTGATGCCACGCATCAGTCTTGACAGCTGTGCTGCGCACATCTTCTGCAACGCGGAACACAAATCGGAACAGCGATTCTTTCGTGATCACGACGAGGATCAGTACGATAAGCGTGAATGGTTCGGGTGCGTGATGCGGAGTGATGATCTCATGAATACTTTGCACCACGAT
>JBAYJG010000011.1:0-24102 GCA_041665225.1 Bacteroidota bacterium | reverse complement strand
ACCGCGGACAATCTCCGAAAATGTTCCGTCCGATATACCGGTGCGGACCATTACCGATTCGAGTTTTTTCCGTTCATTCATCACCCAAATGCGGCTGAAGGAACGGCCGCCCATACGGCGCTGCATTGCCTGAGGATCAAATCCTCCTCCGCCTCCTTCTCTCTGCATCCGTTCGGCAAACTGTTTTCTCCGGGCTGCACGGACAGAATCTTCCGCACCCCCCTGTCCCTGCGCCTGCGAAGAGTCTTTTTTCTGTTCAATGTACGCTTCGGGAGGATTGAACCGGAGTGCAACGGTTGGCACGCGCAATACTTCCTCTTTTTTGATGATCTGTATCGAAACAGTTGCTGTCATCCCGGGCATCAATTTCAGGTCGGGATTCGGCACATCTATTATGACAGTATAGTTGACGACGTTTTGTTCCACTTTCGGCGAGAGACGCACTTGACGAACTGTGCCATGAAATGTAAGTTCGGGATATGCATCCACGGTAAAGGAAACATCTTGTTCTTCCTGTACTTTCCCGATATCCGCCTCATCCACATTGGCTTGCACTTCCATTTTTGTCAGATCATTGGCGATGGTGAAAAGTGTCGGTGCTGAAAAACTGGCGGCGACCGTCTGACCGACATCCACCGCACGCGAAATCACCACGCCGTCAATTGGCGATTTGATCGTAGCGTACCGCAGATTGATCTTCGCCCGCTCCACCTGAGCAACGGATTGTTTCCGGGCGGCGTCGTTTGCTTCATATTGTGCAAGGGCGGCATCGTAATCCGCCTGCGAGGCAAGATTCTTTTCGAGAAGTGTTTTGGTCCGCTCAAAACTTCTTTTGGCTTCGTTATACTGCGCTGTTGCACGCTGCAAGCTTGCCTCTGCATCCCGTACACTTGCTTCCAAAAAAGTCGGATCGATCTGTGCGACGATCTGTCCCTGTTTTACCTTGTCATTGAAATCGACATTAATTTTTTGCAGCGTACCGGAAACCTGCGAACCGACTTGCACCGTCCGCACCGCGCTGACTGTACCGGTGGCGGTGACCACTACCTGCATATCACCGCGGGAGACTTTTTCATAACGGAACTGAATTTCTTCAATACCGTTTTTGGAATAGAAATAATATCCAGTGGTGCCGCCGAGCAGTACAACGGCAATAATCGTAAGAATAATACCTTTTTTCATGGTCCCTTTTCGATTGTTTCAAGCCACCATTGGACAAACGAATCCGCTGCCAAGTTTAGTTGGCAACGGATTTAATTGGCAGGGGATGATACTGAAGGATAACAAAAAAACCCCGCGTTTTGTGCGCGGGGTCTGTGTTGATCATTCCATTTCACTCGCTTCAACAGCGCAGACGGCCACCATATTGACGATGTCCGTCACTTCCGCGCCATGTTGCAGTACGTGAACCGGTTTTGCCATACCCATCAGTATCGGCCCGATCAATTCGGCTTCACCAATGCGTCCCATCAGTTTGTAGGCGATGTTTGCTGAGTTCAGGCTCGGGAAGATGAGAACGTTCGCTGCACCCTTGAGCGTGCTAAACGGATATTCTTTTTCCAGGATCTCCGGCGTCACGGCGGTATCTGCCTGCATCTCACCATCCACCATCAGGTTCGGATTTTTTGCCTTGATGATCTGAACGGCCTGTTTGATCTTCTCCGACCGCGCATGCTTTGTGCTGCCGAAATTACTGAACGACAACATCGCAACATGCGGCTCCACATCGAAGCGTTGGACTGTCTCCGCCGTCAATAATGCGATCTCGGCCAGAGTTTCGGCATCAGGATCGATATTCACCGTCGTATCAGAAAAGAAATATGTTCCCTTTTTTGCTATCACTGCATACATGCCGGAAACATTCCGTATCCCCTTCCGCATGCCGATCACATTTAATGCCGGACGAATGGTATCAGGATAATTCGTTGTGAGTCCGGCAATAACGCCGTCCGCATATCCCAGCCGCACCATCATCATGGAGAATGGAAAGCGCTGCTGCATCGTCCGTTCGGCGTAGAATTTCGTCACACCTTTCCTCTGTCGGAGTTTGAAATACTCCTCCACGAATTGATCTTTTTGCGGATACGATTTTGGATCGACGACTTCCACGTGGGAGTCAAATTCCAGATGCAGATCGCGGATGATCTTTTGGATCTTCTCTTCGTTCCCGACAAGAATTGGTTGCGCAATGTTCTGATCGACCAGAATTTGTGCCGCTCGAAGAATCTTTTCTTCTTCACCTTCCGGGAAGATGATCCGTTTCATCTTCTGACGTGCTTTCATGAAAAGCAAATTGGTGAACCGTTTGGAACGGCCCAGACGTTCTTCCAGTTTGTCGCCGTACTTTTCCCAATCGGTGATCGGAATTCGAGCAACACCGCTCTCCACTGCCGCTTTAGCTACTGCCGTTGCAACAAAACGCAGTGCACGTGGATCGAGCGGTTTAGGAATGATATATTCCTTGCCGAAGATGATCGGCTTCCCACCGTACGCTTTGATCACAGAATCCGGCACATCTTCTTTTGCAAGTGCTGCCAGTGCCTTCACGGCAGCTTTTTTCATTTCCTCATTGATCGTGCTCGCACGGACATCCAGCGCGCCGCGGAAGATAAACGGAAATCCGAGCACGTTGTTCACCTGGTTTGCATAATCCGAACGGCCGGTCGCCATGATGACGTCCGTACGGACTTCGGCGACTTCTTCCGGAGTGATTTCGGGATCAGGATTCGCCATGGCAAAGATGATCGCGTTCGGTGCCATCGTCTTCACCATCTCTTTGGTCAATGTTCCTTTCACCGACAGCCCTACAAACACATCCGCTCCAACGATCGCTTCCGCCAGTGTGCGGGCTTTCGTGGTGCTTTGAAACTTCTCTTTGTACGGATTCATATCATTGGGGCGTCCCTGATAGATCACCCCTTTGGTGTCGCACATGATAAGATTTTCTCTTTTCATGCCGAGAGAGATCTGCAGATTTGCGCACGCAATTGCAGCCGCGCCTGCGCCGTTATAGACCACTTTCACTTCATCGATCTTTTTCTTGGTGATCTCCAGTGCATTCAGCAGTGCAGCAGCAGAGATGATCGCCGTACCATGCTGATCGTCATGGAACACCGGGATCTTCATCGTTTTCCGGAGTTCCTCCTCTACGATAAAGCAATCCGGCGCTTTGATATCTTCCAGATTGATACCGCCGAAGGTCGGTTCGAGTGCTTTTACCACACTAATGATCTCAGCAGGAGTCTTTGCATTAATCTCGATATCGAACACGTCGATATCCGAAAACTTTTTGAACAACACCGCTTTCCCTTCCATCACCGGTTTCCCTGCTTCCGGTCCGATGTTTCCAAGACCAAGGACAGCTGTGCCGTTGGAAACGACAGCAACCAGATTTCCTTTTGCAGTGTACTTGTAAACGTCGTCGGGGTTTTTGTCGATCTCCAGGCAGGGAACTGCGACGCCGGGAGTGTATGCGAGAGAGAGATCTCGCTGAGTGGAGAATGGTTTGGTGGGAGTAACTTCGAGTTTGCCTTTGCGTCCTTGACTATGATAATCAAGGGCCTCTTGATCACGTATTTTCATATAGACCTCGCTTCATATTAGATTGGATGTACATCATTGCTCCGGTTATGCATTGGAGTATAACGTTGTAGAGAATTAGGTGCTTCGTTGTGCATTGTGTTTTCGTTTTTATGTGGTACAATTTTTATCGACGGATTGGAATGCTGACCCTCAGTCTCCAATCGTTCGTTCCTTGCAGGTTTGGACTCACTTCAAAGTTATAGAGCGCTGCATCCACGTACGCATCAAGCACATTCAAAACATACGTGATTGCCAGATACCATCCGAACTCGTTCCGTTGATTCTTGTAAAAGTCCCGCAGACTTCGCAGTTGCGCGTCCCCATTCGGATTTTTTACTGTAATGGAAGTATCATATTGATAACGGCTTGTTCTATACTTGTCATCCTGGTTTCGATAGACTGAATAGAAATAATAACCGAAGCCCCAAACCACCGGTGCCTTCCAGTATGATTCATTATAGAGTTGGCCGACACCCGGAAGAAGCATGGAACTGACCATGGCGATCGCTGTTGATTTCGGCGGAAGGACCGTCGTATCAACTCTTCCGATCTGTGCGGCGATCAGTGAATCTTCGTTAAGATGGATCAGCGAATCGGTAAGGGGTGCAAAAAAGATTGGCGTACTAATGGGCCGTTCAAACTTGGAAATATATTGCGCTGATCCGAACGAGACATTTACCAGAAGACAAACCAGCGAATATAATTGTAGGCGTTTCATTTAGGGTATGAGGGCGACAACTTCGATTTCTACCAGGGCATCTTTAGGAAGACGGACAACTTCCACAGTGGAACGTGCCGGAGAAGCTTCGCCGAAATATTTTGCATACACTTCATTCATTGCCGCAAAATCGTTGAAATTCTTCAGGAACACGGTCGTTTTTACCGCATACTTGAAATCCGTGTGGGAAGCCAGCAGGATCGCTTTCAAATTCTCACAGACTTGTTTGGTCTGTTCCTGAATAGTCGTTCCGACCATTTGTCCGCTTTTCGGATCGAGTGCGATTTGTCCAGCGGTGAACAACAATTGTCCCTGTGTTGCAATGGCCTGATTGTACGGCCCGATGGGAAGCGGTGCCTGTTCGGTTTTGATGACGGTTTTCATAGGTTTTTCAGAATCGGTTTGTGCAGAAATCAGTGAACAGAAAACTACTAAATTGAAAGTCAGGAAAAAAATATTGTGCATTGTCAATCCGAATATAGTCCCGAAGGGGTCAAGAAGGAACGCACTTTTGCGAAAATGATGCATTGTGAATTCAACTATCTAATAAATCAATGAGCCGTTCCAGGTCGTCTGCGCTGTAATATTCGATGCCGATCTCGCCTCCGCCGCTCGCATTCTTCCGGACACAGACTTTTGTGCCGAACTTGTGACGCAGCCGCGTTTCAATCTGTTGGAACGCAGCGTCTCCGCGCATGCCGGATGGTTTTGATGAGGACTTGGAGGATCTTTTTTCATCCTTCCCTTTCACAACGTCCTCAATCTTACGGACCGACCATCCGTCCACGACGATCTTGGAGTACAGCTTCAACTGTTTTTTCTCGTCAACCACACCGAGCAATGCCCGGGCATGTCCCATGGAAATCTTATTTTCGCGGACTCCCTGACGGATCTTCTCCGGAAGCTTCAGCAGTCGCAGAAAGTTTGTCACAGTCGAGCGTTCTTTCCCAACCTTTTCCGCCACCTGATCCTGCGTGAGATTGCATTCATCGATCAACCGTTTGAACGAAAGCGAAACTTCGATCGGGTTGAGGTTCTCTCGCTGCAAGTTCTCGATCAATCCCAGTTCCAGCATCTCAGCATCGGAACCAACCGAGATGATATAGGCAGGAATTGTTTTCTTTCCCAATTCCTGTGAAGCACGGACGCGGCGTTCGCCGGATATTAATTCATACGTACCGCTGATCATCCGCCGGACTGTGATCGGCTGGATAATGCCGTTCTGCTTGATCGATTGTTTTAGTTCTTCCAGCGTGCGCTGATCAAAATCCAGCCGCGGTTGGTACGGATTGGGCGAGATGAGACCGATCTCAATTTCCAGCGTCGATGAGAACTGCACGCCATCCTTGGAAACCGGCAGCGATGAAGGAATATTACGGTCCGGGATGCGGGGGATGAGAGCGCTTAAACCTTTACCTAAGACTGATTTTGATTTTGGGTCGGACATTGATTTACATTGAATGTGCAACAGATTTCAACGAGGCGTTCCTATGTGAAGCGCGCTGCTGATCGTAATTGGCCATCACTTCCTTGGCGAGGTCGATGTAATTCTTACTGCCGGAGGAAACTGCATCGTACAACAGAATCGGTTTCCCGAAACTTGGCGCTTCACTCAAACGCACATTGCGTGTTACGATCACCGAAAATACCTTTTCTCCGAAATACTTCTTCACTTCATCAACAATTTGATTGGAGAGCCGCAGCCGTGAGTCGAACATCGTCATTAGCACCCCTTCGATATCCAGCGAAGGATTAAAGGTCTTTTTTACTCCATTAATCGTATTCAATAGTTGACCAAGCCCTTCGAGTGCATAATACTCGCACTGCACCGGGATCAATACGGAATCGGATGCTGTCAGCGCATTGAGTGTGATCAGACTGAGGGACGGGGGACAATCGATGATGATATATTCGAACTTTTTCCGAATCGGGGCAAGCGCGTCACGCAGTTTCTGTTCACGGTTCTCTTCATTCACCAGTTCCACTTCCAATCCGACCATATTGATATGAGACGGAAGGATGGAAAGAAATGGCATGGTAGTTTTAATGATCGCTTCCTCGGCCGGGACACTGCCGTAGATCACTTCGTATGTGCTTTTTTCCAGGGTCTTGCTCTCCACTCCCACACCGCTGGTGGCATTTGCCTGCGGATCAATATCTATCAACAGGGTCTCATGTTCGGCGGCTGCAAGCGAAGCGGCAAGATTCACCGCTGTGGTGGTTTTCCCCACACCCCCTTTTTGGTTCGCTATGGCAATCACTTTTCCCATTGAGCACTTTTTATTGATGAAAAATTCTTATTTTGTAACCGGAGTTTAATAATATACTTCATTTCAAAAATGGAAGCAACGAATTTGCTTTGATTATCAATCTCTTATGGAAAAGTATTTATTTATCGGTTTAGGTGGATTTTTAGGAAGTATTGCCCGGTATGCCCTCTCCAATGCCGTGTACCGGACCGCGGGTGAGTTGTTTCCGTACGGGACGTTGACTGTAAACATCATCGGCTGTTTTGTGATCGGATTATTAATGACACTCTTTCAGGAACGAATGGCAGTACAACCGAATCTGCGGTTCTTTATGATCATCGGCGTTCTCGGCGGCTTCACTACTTTCTCATCGTTCAGTTATGAAACGTTCGCGTTGATCAAGGCGGGGAGTTTTTTCGATGCAACCGTGAACTCCGTTGCAAGCCTCATCGGCTGCCTGCTGGCAACCTGGGGCGGATATCTTGCTGGAAAAAACTTTTGAGGTGAACCATGAAACTCTCAGGACAAGGAAAACTTCTGCGCATCTTCTGCGATGAAGATGACCGCTACGGCGGCAAACAACTTTTCGAATCCATCATGTATCTCGCCAAGGAAAAGGGACTCGCCGGCGCCACGATCATCCGCGGCATCGAAGGTTTCGGCGCACGGCATCACATCCACAAATCCACACTGGTGGAACTTTCATCCAACCTTCCGATCATTATTGAGATTGTTGATACCGAGGAGAATGTGGAAATGATACTGCCGATGATCGATGATATGATTGAAAAAGCGAAATGCGGCGCGTTAATCACCGTCGAACGGATCGATGTGCGGAAGTACACTGCGGGAGAATAAATAACAATTGTTCTGCGTAACAATGATGCAGGGTCATACAAACCGCTCTGAAGCATTGAACGTATATCCCCGCAAAAACTCATCAGTGCTCAATCGCTTCTTCCCTTCTTGCTGAAGTTCAAGTATTTGGATTACACCATCTGCCGTTTTCACAAACAGTTGTTTCCCTTCTACAAAAACTGCTCCTGCGGAGGAATCTGATCGCTGTGAGGATTGTCCCGGACTGGTTTTGAAAATCTTTATCATCTTCTGATTATGGTGCGTCCACGCAGCGGGATACGGCGAAAGTCCGCGGATAAAGTTATGGATCTTTTCCGAAGGCTGGTTCCAATTGATGCGGGTGTTCTCTTTAAAGAGTTTCGGTGCAGGTGATGCAAGTGAATCATCCTGTTTCAGCGGAGCCGCTGTGCCGCTTTCAATCATTCGGACTGTCTCCAGCACTGTTGTTGCTCCGATAGCTGAAAGTGCATCATGCAGTTCTCCCGCATTCATCTCATCGGTGATCAGGACGCGCCGTTGCATGATGATATTTCCTGTATCGACTTTATCCTGCAGGAAAAATGTCGTCACTCCTGATTCGTGTTCACCGTTAATGATCGCCCAGTTGATGGGAGCAGCGCCGCGGTATTTCGGCAGTAGCGACGCATGAAGATTGAACGATCCGTTTAACGGAATAGTGTAAACATCTTTCGGCAGGATTCTGAACGCGACTACAATGAATAGATCAGCCTTAAGTGCGGATAACTCTGAAATGAATTGAGGATCTTTCAGCGAAGCCGGCTGTAGTACGGGGATAGAGTGCTTTACTGCGAATTCCTTAACGGGAGTGAAACTGACTTGCTGGCCGCGTCCCCGCGGTTTATCCGGCGCAGTGACAACGGCTGCAACAGTGTAGTTGTTCTTCAGCAATATCTCCAAACTTGGAACGGCGAAGTCCGGAGTGCCCATAAATACGATTTTCATTCTTCACCACTACCACAGTGTGAGACGTGGACTATAATACAAGTTTTTTCTTATCCGGTTTTGCTTTGGACGATCCGTGGATTACCACTTCATACGTTGTTTCAACATCACCCTTCATGATTTTCTTTAACTTTGAGCGAAGGAATGTCTTTTTCGTCGACGTCAAGTGATCAATAAACAAGACGCCATTCAGATGGTCCATTTCATGCTGTATCACCCGGGCCAGCATTGCATCGGCTTCCAGTTCGACTTCTTTCATATTCACATCATTATATTTAATCCTGATTTTTTCGGGACGCGTCACTTTTTCGCGTATGTCGGGAATGCTCAAGCAGCCCTCTTCCATCTCCCATTCCCCTTCTTCATGAACGATCTTTGGGTTGATAATGGCGAGCGGTTTCGTCCCTTTCCCGGACTCCATATCAGAGATGTCCACCACCAGGATCTGCTTTAATTCCCCGATTTGATTTGCCGCTAATCCGATGCCGTTCGATTCATGCATTGTCTCAAACATGTCGTGGATCATTTTGATATCCGCATTGGTCACTTCCGTGACATGCTTTGCTTTTTTCTTCAGGATATCATTTCCGTAAAGGTAAATTGGTAAGAAGGCCACAAAAACACCTCGTAAAAAAATTGTCGTTATTATTTCATTTGTTCATTGATACATCGTATCATTAATTCATCGGTTGATTGATTCATTGGATCATTTATTCATTGAATCAATGTTGCAATGATACAATGATTCAATTTATCACTCTTCGCGCTTCGGTAAATCTCTTCTTGTAATAGGAAGAATACAACGAAGAGAGCGTTACCCCAAAACTGACGCTCGCATGTGCGAACATGTCGTCACCGATGTAAATCCCGACGTGGGATGGATTTTCTCCTGTCGTGTTGAAAAAGATAAGATCGCCGAATTTCAGATTATCCTGTGTAACAGACGTTCCCAGTTTTGCTTGTTCACCCGTTGTACGTGGAAGATCCATCCCGGCACTCGTCCTGAAAATTTCCCGCGAGAATGCAGAGCAGTCAATGCCGCTTTTCGAATCGCCGCCATATTCGTACGGTGTCCCCATCCACCCGAGTATCGCGTCCATCATCTTCTGCTGTTCGAAACTGCCGGATGCTGCAATATCGGATTTTTTCGGTTCACGCGCATCGGTTTTCGGTGACACCGGCGGAGTGCTGGATTTTGCGGTGCTGAACCGTTTCTCCACAGTTTTTATATCGACTTTTTTGTCGTCTTCTTTCGTCTCTTCTTCGATCACTTTGGAAGAAAAACGAATATTTCCTTTTTTTGTCTTTGCCGTTTCTTTCTTTGTGCTTTCATTTCCCGCAAACCGGGGGGATGATGTACCGCAGCCGATAAAAAAAAGAAGGGCTGTGAAAACAAAAAACGAAAAGCCCCCTCTCAACGAAAGAAGGGGCTTTAAATTGAACGGCGTCATCATCAATTATCCGAGATACGAACGAAGATTTTTGCTGCGCGATGCATGCCGCAGACGGCGGATTGCTTTTTCTTTGATCTGGCGGACACGTTCGCGCGTCAGATTGAATTTCTCTCCAATCTCTTCCAGAGTCAGCGAATGTTCCTTGTGCAGGCCGAAATAGAGTCGAATCACTTCCGATTCACGTTCGCTCAATGTCGCCAGTGCGCGCTTCACTTCCTCTTTCAGTGATTCATCCATCAAAATGGAATCGGGAGCCGGCTGGCGTTCATCCTGAATCACGTCGAGCAGGCGGTTATCTTCTCCCTGTGCGAACGGCGCATCCACGGAAAGATGTCGTCCGGAAATTTTCAATGTATCCGCGACTTCAAATACGGACATATCCAATTCTTCCGCAAGTTCGCTCGCGCTCGGCTCGCGTTCAAATTCCTGTTCCAGCTGACTGAACGCCTTGCCGATCTTGTTCAACGCACCGACGCGGTTCAAGGGCAGACGGACGATACGGGATTGTTCTGCGAGTGCCTGCAAAATAGATTGCCGGATCCACCACACCGCGTACGAAATGAATTTAAATCCGCGGGTTTCGTCGAATCGCTTTGCAGCTTTAATCAGTCCAAGGTTCCCTTCGTTAATCAGATCGCCGAGGGAAAGTCCCTGGTTCTGATACTGCTTCGCCACGCTCACCACGAACCGCAGATTCGCTTTCGTCAGTTTCTCCAGCGCACGCTGTTCCCCTTTTTTGATCCGCTTGGCAAGGTCGATTTCTTCGTCCGGAGTCAGCAGATCCACTTTACCGATCTCCTGAAGATACTTGTCGAGCGATTGACTTTCCCGGTTTGTATACTGTTTTGTAATTTTCACCATTACTGCTTCACCTTACTGATTGTATTCATGAATAAACAAACTTCTTAACAACACTCTTTTGCTTCCTGTTTTGGCGGACACTGCATACTGCCATAACTGCAATATACGCAGCAGTCACCGGTCTTTGGCTTTACCATTGCCAAACAATGTGAACACTCATAAAAATACTGACACGCATCAATCGGCATTGTTTCTGTCCGTTGAAAACCGCATTCCGGACAGGTGATGGTCGATTGTAACACCATTGTCTTAATCCTTACAGTACCAGATCCTTCACTGAAACTATTTTTATACGTTTGATGCGTGAAAACCGTTTTGGATTCAATGTCACGATCGGCAGTTTGCTCTCGATACACACAGCCGCAATTAACGCCGTAAAATCCATAGTACTGGACGAAACAACCGTGGCAATATTCTTAGCGCTTTTCGGGTTAATTCCGAGCACTTTCAATGCATCCATCGCGTCCTGCACCGCCTGCGTTTCTTTTAGACTGCGGGCAGCCGCAAAAAGTTCGATGGCATTGAAAACCGTAGTATAACAAAAATACTCATGCAATAAACGACGGAGGACCGATGTATCCTTTTTTGTTGTCAGATGCTCGGCAATGATGCTGGTATCGACAACAATCTTTTTCGCCGTCACGATGTTATCCGCTCGAATCTTCTTAAAAATCCCTTATTTTTACATAAAACACCCTGCGACGCCAGAAATGTCATCACATGGTCACGGTCCTCAAACTGTGTATTCCCGATCCGTTCAATCTCCCATTCTGTCACATTCAATGCGGATAATCGTTCCGAAAGAACTCCGCCAAAGATATTCACCGTCACTTTTGTGCCCGGCTTCAATTGCAGAGCACTCGCCTGTTTCGAGAAGGATACAGTGCCATCGGCACCAACTTCCGCTTCGAACCGTATGCTGTGTTTTGCTTTTTCCATTTGATCCATCTTGCCATTTCGAGCGGAGCCCCAAAGGGGCGAAGCGAGAAATCTGATCGCAGGATAAGATTTCTCGTCCTAAACAGCAGGACTCGAAATGACAACATTCAATTTAGAATTCAATTATAAAACCTGATTGAGGAAACTCGTCCCCTTCAACGCTTTTCCATCGAACCCGAAATAATCGACAACTGTTTTTCCGAGATCGGCAAACGTTTGGCGTGTGCCAAGATCAACATTCTTTTTCCCGTTCCGTGAAACAGCAATGATCGGCACAAATTCCCGCGAATGATCGGTACTGTTATCCGTCGGATCGTTTCCATGATCTGCAGTGATCAGCAGTAAATCGTCCTCGCCCATTGCCTCCATGATTCGCGGAAGATGTACATCGAAATATTCCAGCGCCTCCTTCATCCCTTTCGGATCCTGCCGGTGTCCGAACAGTGCATCGAAATCAACCAGGTTCGTGAAGATGAATCCCGTTGGCGTTCTCTTCGCCCATGAAATGATCTCTTCAATCCCTTCTGCATTCGATTTCGTATGGATCTTTTCCTTTAAACTTTTCCCTGCAAACAGATCGTCGATTTTGCCGATTGCCACCGTCGGGATGTCATTATCGAACAGGATGTCGAGCATCGTCGTGCTCGGCGGCAGCAGTGAGAAATCTCGTCGGTTCGTCGTCCGCTTATACTTGCCGTTCGTGCCGCTGAATGGCCGTGCAATCACCCGTCCGACAGCGTGCTCTCCGATCATTACTTTCTCTCGTGCGATAGTGCAAATCTCATACAATCGTTCTAGCGGAATCACCTGTTCGTTCGTAGCGATCTGCAGCACTGAATCAGCAGAGGTATAAATAATCGGAAACCCTGTGCGCTCATGCTCAGCACCCAATTCTTCCAGGATGACCGTCCCCGATGCGGCTTTGTTTCCTAAAACACCTTTGCACCCCGTCAGCGCACAAAACTTTTCAACAAGTTCTCCTGGAAATCCATTTGGGTAATACGGAAAATCTTTTTCCACGATGATTCCGGAAAATTCCCAGTGTCCGGTGGTACTGTCCTTACCTTTTGAAACCTCGCGCATCTTCCCAAAATTTCCTTTTGCAGCAGGATTCTTTGGCACGCCGGCGATCTCGGCAATATTTCCCAATCCTAACGCCGCAAGATTCGGGAGATGCAACCCGCCCATGACTGATGCAGTATTGCACAGCGTATTCGTTCCTTCATCGTGATACAGGTATGCGTCCGGAGCAGCTCCTATGCCAACGCCGTCCAGAACGATACAGATTACTTTTCCCTGTTTCTTCATTCTCGCTATTCAATTACCTTCGAACTAGAACAATTCAATTTTGTCATTTCGAATCCCGATGATCAGTGATTTTCTATTAAGCATCGGGATGAGAAATCTCGTTGTGAGTTTCTCTAATCCGCTGAGATTCTTCATTATCCCAACCATTGTGACTTCTTTGGGTAATGACGTTACAAGTTCTCTAAAAAACCCGGACAATGTTGCCACCCGCTTTTTTTGCCAGGTCCAAAACATGTGAAACGTTTTTCACTAATTCGTCACCAGACATTTTTGCCGAGGCACCGCTGATACCGACTGTCACAGAAATAGAAAAACTCTTTCTGCCAACGGAGACAATGCTGCCTGCGATCGCTGTACGAAGTTTCTCTGCCCATAAGAACGCATCATTGGCGATAGTATCCGCAAGGGCCACAGCGAACGTCGATGCATCGAACCGTGCAACGATGTCATACGGCCGAACACTTGCTCGCAAATGACGAGCAACATGAACCAGTGCTGCATCCCGCCCATCATCATCGTATCGTTGCTGAATATCGCCGATATTATAGAGCGTAACCAATACCAAACTCAAGTCCTCTTCCCGTTCGGTTGCGCGGGAGAGCTCTTCAGAGAGTCTGGATGTAAAAAATTTCCTGGAGAACGTCCCTGTAAGTTCATCCACCGCAATATGTTCGTTCAAGATCGTGTTCAGCTCGGTGATCTCAAATTCCGGCGCTATCGTCGCCGCCAGGAATTGGATCGCCGCGATATCCTTTGCTGAATAGGCATTTGCCTTCCGGTCTGAAACGACTGCCGCCCCGTAGCATTTCCCTCCTGAAGAGATCGGTGCAACCACTAACATTCCCTGTTTCAGGACCTCGGATGCACGTTCATGCTCGTTAAAAATCATCCTCGAATTGTGAGCAAGATTCACGGACTGCACACTACTGGAACGGATCGATTCCCCTATAATACTGCCGTCGAAATCGATCAGCTGTTTCGGTGAAACGAACCGGTCATTTCCGCGAACCCGAGTGGATGCCACTGCCCATGCCCGCTGGGCTTCATCATACAATACAATCGTGATCGATTCCCATGAAACGATATTTTCCAGCTCCTCCGATAGCGAATTCACAACGGCGCTGATTGAAGGATGGCCGGAGATACTCCTTTTCAATTTGGTATCCGCTTCGATCAGTTTCACATCGGCAAACAGGTCGTACTTTTCCGTATAGCTGATCAGCAGCGATGAGATCAATGCGGAAAAATGGGTAAGCATCGCAAATGTTTCTTCACCGTACGCATCGGGCGCTTTGCTATCCACTGCCAGCACTCCGACCGGCTGCGACGATGTCTCCCCCGCAAAATAGACCGGCACTCCGATGAACGATTTGATATCCTGTAGAGTCTTGTAATAGCAGAGCACATCCCGTTCCGTTTCCGAAAGGATGTTGTTCACCACCTGCGGCTGTCCATTGATCCCAATCCTGCTGACAATATCAAGGCCGAGCGGCAGTTTCCGTTCCGTCGTGAACGCATCGGAATCCGAAAGCTTCCCTTCCACCACCAACTGCCGTGTTTCGGTCTTCACCCAAAAGAAGATCACCGAGTGAGCAAAACAGACTTCTTTGACAATCTGTAACGATTTTAAAAGTAAATTGTTGAATTCACTCTGCGGTTCTGCATGACTCATTGATGGTTTCTGTTTCTCCTCGACAAACTGTGTTGCGGAAAAATTGATCGGTACCCGTTCCTGCATCCGTTGCTGCTGTATCTTTCCTGCGTGTTTCGTTGGTACCACTGACCGCACATACTCTCGTTCGGTTTCTCTCGCCGGCAGTTCGCCCTGTTCCTGCGTCACATCCGCCCGCACATCATCAAACGCTTCGTCCACAAACTCTTCTTCTGCATGATCGTCCTGCGACGCTGAACTGACGCCGAATTTGATTCGATACGATTCGTAAGCGATGTAAAACAGGAAGGTGCCGATGCCAACCGAGACGATATTCGTCAATGTCATCGAACTGAACACGCCCAAAAATACGAGAAGGACTCCAATACCGACAAGAACAATCTCTTCTAACATCTGTTGCAGCATATTAGAATGGACAGGTTCCTGCTGATTTTCCGGCATTAATGAGTCCTTGAACGTTGAGAAACCGCAAAAAACTTGGTGAATTTACCGATAATTCGTTCTAAAGTCAATGAGGATTTCATTACATTGTGTTAATCCGGCGCGGGAATAATGATGTTTTTTCCTGAAAAAGATGTTGCCTTGATTTCAATTTTTACCTACACTCAAACAGAAACCCCTTTTCAAGACCAACCGAGCGATTACTATGAAAGCAGTGATAATGTCCGGCGGTTTCGGCACACGACTCCGTCCTCTCACATGCAATATACCCAAACCGATGGTTCCCATGATGAACAAACCGATGATGCAGCATATCGTCGATTTGCTAAAAAAACATGGCATCACGGAAATCGTTTCCACCCTTTTTTATCAACCGGATATTATCACCGGACATTTCGGCGATGGCGCAAAGTTCGGCATTAAGATGCAGTACCGGAAAGCAGAAGCGGATTACGGCACCGCGGGAAGCGTCCGCAATGCCGCCGATTTTCTTGATGAGAGGTTTATCATCATCAGCGGCGACGTCCTCACTGATTTCGATCTGACGAAAGCGATCGAATTCCACGAACAGAAAAAAGCAAAAGCAACGCTCGTCCTTACACGTGCGACCAATCCGCTCGCGTTCGGCGTTGTCATTACCGATAACAGCGGAAAGATTACCCGGTTCTTGGAAAAGCCGTCCTGGGGAGAAGTATTTAGCGACACCATCAACACCGGAATCTACATTATTGAACCGGAAGTGCTGAAACTGATCCCGTATCAAAAGGAATTCGATTTCAGCAAAAACCTCTTTCCTGCCATGCTGGAACAAGATATGGGATTGTACGGATACATCGCTGAAGGCTACTGGCGTGATGTCGGCAATCTGAATGAATATCAGGAAGCACATCTGGACGCGTTGGATGACGGCGTGAAACTGCAGCACGAAGGGAACATGGTCGGCAGCGCGTACGTCGGTGCGAACACCACGATTGAAACAGCAGTCGAGAATCTCCAGGGGAAAGTGTTGATCGGCAGGAACTGCAAGATTGGAAAGAATGTCAAGATCATCAAATCTGTCATCGGAAATGATTGCGTCATCGACGATGGGGCGGTGATACGGAATTCCGTTATTTGGTCAGACTCGAAAGTAGGAAAAGGGGCTGAACTGACCTCTTGCGTGGTGGCAAAATGGTGCACCATCGGCGACTATGCCATCATCAGCGATAATGTCTATATATCAGATAAGTGCATAATCGGTACCGAAAGCAAGTTGGCACCGAACATCAAATTGTGGCCGGAAAAAGAGGTGGAGGACGGCGCGGTATTGACGCGGTCCCTCGTGTGGGAGGACAAATGGCTGAAAGACCTCTTTACCGATTCGCGCATAACAGGACTTTCCAACATCGAAATGAATCCTGAGTTCGGTGCAAAGATCGGCGCTGCATTCGGCGGTATGGTAGGGAAAGGAAAATCCGTTCTGATGAGCAGGGATTCAGACAATGTTTCGCGCATGATGAACCGTGCATTGATGTGCGGACTGATGTCCGCCGGAGTTGATGCCGGTGATCTGCGTGCAGTCTCAATTCCGATCCTGCGGCAGGAATTACGTTCCGGGAAACATGCCGGTGGTGTCCATGTGCGGAAATCCCCTGTCGACAAGAATCTTACCGATATCATTTTCTTCGACGGCAAAGGAAAAGATCTCCCGACGGGCAGGACGAAATCCCTCGAACGATTGTTCTTTGGCGAAGACTTTCCGCGGGCAAAGCAAGACGATGTCGGCGGTGTAACATTCCCCGAACGGGCACAGGAAAGTTATATCCAGAAATTCCTTTCAACGATTAATGTCGATGCCATCTGCCAGTCCAAATTCCGGCTGGTGGTGGATTATTCAAGCGGTATCGCATCATCCATCTTCCCGAACATTCTCGGTTCGTTCAATGCGCAAGTTCTCTCCCAAAATGCATACCTGGATGCGAAAAAGATTACGAAGAGCAAGGATGAATTCGATAGTAACGTTGCGCAATTGTCACATATCGTCACTTCCCTGGGTTATGATGTCGGCTTCATTCTGGATGCTGGCGCAGAGCGCTGCTTGATTGTAGATGAAGACGGAAAATTCATCGATACCGACCGGCTGCTCACACTGGTAACGCATCTCTTTCTAACGGTCTATCCAGACGTGAAGAAGATCGCCGTTCCAATCACCGCTTCCGCAGAGATCGACCTGATCGCTGAGCATATGGGCGTGGAGGTTGTAAAAACGCGCGACAGCCATTTGTCATTGATGGAAGCCGCGACAAAAGAGGATATCAAATTCGTCGGCGGCACTAAGGGAGGATTCATCTTCACCGACTTCTTGTTCGCCAGCGACGGAATGTATTCCGTAGCGAAGATCCTGGAAATGCTCGCCCTTGCCAATATGAGGTTCGGTCAGCTGGATAAACAAGTGCCGAAACTGCACATGAACAAGAAAGTAATTCATGTGCCGTGGGATAAAAAAGGTCGCGTGATGCGGTACCTGATGAAGGACACTGATAATCAGCCGCACCGTATTTTGCTTGACGGTGTAAAGCTTGTTCTTGACCAGAAAGCATCCACCTCGGTGCTCATGTGGCCGGACAGAGCGAAGCCGTCGTTCCATGTTCATGCAGAGTCTGCAGACAAGGAATTGGCAGAGATCCTCGTGTCACAGTACGAAGAGAAGATCGTGGAATGGCGAGACACGCGGGATTGATTTAATACTTCCATTTAGCGGACGAAAACCGTATATTTAAGTCACTTTGGAAAGGTTGTCCGTTCTTTAGTTTGGAGATCAACAGAAAATGAAAATCAGCGATATTTTAGATGAATCGGTAGTACGAGTAAAACTCAAAGGCAAGTCCAAGGACGAGATCATTAACGAAATGATTGCCATCGTCAATCATTCGAACAGGATCACGGATATTGAGAAAGTACGCGAAGCGATCTTCGAACGCGAAAAGATCATGTCCACCGGCGTCGGCAACGGATTCGCTATCCCGCACGGGAAATGCGATGCTGTTTTGGATATTGTCGCGGCATTCGCCATCACCGAAGAACCAATCGATTACGAATCACTGGATGAGCAGCCGGTCCACCTGATCTTCCTGTTGATCGGCAAAGACAGCATGGTCGGCCCGCACATCAAACTGCTCAGCCGCATTTCCCGGCTGATGAACAAAGAAGAGTTCCGAAAGAAATTACTGGAAGCAAAGACACCCAAGGACGTGATCGAAATCTTCAAGACAGAAGAAGCGCAATATTTTGATAATTAGATCTCAACGTTCGGTCCGTCGCTGCACGCGCTTACGCCCGAAAACCCTCTTCTCATCATTATCATGTCATCCGTGAATTACCGTTCAATTAAAGGTACCAAAGATATTCTCCCGTCCGAATCGCCCTTGTGGCAGTTCGTTGAATCGACCATTCGCAACGTTTTTCAACAGTTCAATTATAAAGAGATCCGCACCCCTATTTTCGAGACAACCTCTCTGTTTGCCCGAAGCATTGGTGAACTGACCGATATCGTCGGAAAAGAAATGTACACATTCCAGGACCGCAGCGGTGACAGCATCACTCTCCGTCCTGAGGGAACCGCATCGGCGATCCGCGCCTATATCCAGAACAATCTTGGCGAATCGTTGCCGCTGACAAAAGTCTATTATCTGGGACCTATGTTCCGTCAGGAACGGCCGCAGGCTGGAAGACTCCGCCAGTTCCACCAGTTTGGCGCAGAAGCAATCGGCTCTGCCACCGCGGAAACGGATGTCGAGATCATCGCTATGACAATCGAGATTTACAAACGGCTCGGCATTTCTCAATATTCATTGCAGATCAATTCTGTCGGGGATGAAGAGTGCCGACCGAAATACAAAGAGATACTCCGTGCAGAACTGCAGAAAATCGCCGGATCGCTCTCGGCAGAAAGCCAAAAACGGATCGATCAGAATCCGATGCGTGTGCTCGACTCTAAAGACGAACAAGATCAAAAACTTACAGCGGGAATGCCGCTGATTACCGATCATCTGAATGAAGAGTGCGCGAAACATTTCGAACGGGTGAAGTCACTGTTAACCGCTTACGGAATCCCTTTTACGATCAACGGACGATTGGTACGCGGTTTGGATTATTATACAAAAACAGCATTCGAAATTACGAGCACGGAGCTTGGTTCACAGGATGCACTCGCGGGCGGCGGCAGATACGATCTGCTGGTAAAAGAACTTGGCGGGAAACAAACTCCCAGCGTCGGCTTTGCCGCCGGGATGGAACGTCTAATGATAATTCTGGAAAAAAAAGGTTTCCAAGCCCCCGTGCAACATCCAAAAATCTTTATCGCCGCTGCAGATGAAACAGCGCGTGAATGGGTGCTGACAACGACTATGAAACTGCGCTCCCAGGGTATCGCATCCGAGTGTGACCTTCTCTCCCGCAGCCTGAAATCGCAAATGAAAGAAGCAGACCGGCAGCATGCGGAATTCTCACTGGTCGTCGGCCAAATGGAACTTGAAAGTGGCAAAGGTGTGTTGAAGAATCTTATTGATCATACTCAACAGGAGATCCTGGTGAGTGATATCGTGGGATTCTTTACAAAATAATGGCGTCGATCTCGATGCCGCGAGAGAGTTTTACATGGCAAAAAAGAAACAGCCGGTCGAATATAGACTCTTGGTCCGGTACACGTTTGATGAACGGCTGAAAAAAACTGGAGTCCTGTTCCTGCTGGAAACGGCAAAACAGTTTACGAACTTCAGTTATTTCATCGATGTAAAGGATACGGTAAGAGCAAAAGATCTCCAATGGACGTTGCACGGATTGCGCGCGCCGTCCATGAATATGCCGTCAACCGGCAGCGCACGGTTTCAAAAAGTGTATTTCGACCTTCCAAAATCGATCCGCTTCACCCTGACAAAAACAGGTAAGATAAAGGCAGAAACGGGTTTTACATTCACAAAAACATCAATCACACCATCCAAGACATCAAGCGCATTTTTGAAGATCTATACGGATGAGCAGGAGTTCGAAACAAACAGAGTCAAGGATGTCGTCATAGCGGAGCCAAAACCAGACCAACACCGAGAGCCGCCGACACACAACAAGAAACCACTTCATAAAACAAAACGATAATGCATCCAGTAATTTTTTCCTTCGGCGGCATCACTATTTACAGTTTCGGACTGATGATGGGCATCTCGTTCCTGATCGGTAACTATCTGCTCGCGAAGGAATTCAAGCGGAGAAAGCTCCATCCCGATCTCGCCTCCAACGTTACGTTGATTGCGCTTGTCGCCGGTGTTTCGGGCTCCAAATTCCTTTATCTGCTTGAGAATTGGTCTGATTTTGTCCAGGACCCCATCGGCATGATATTCTCGCCCGGCGGACTGACATTCTATGGCGGGTTTATCCTCGCCACTATTTCCGTATATCTGTATGCAAAGAAGAAAAATATTAAATTCATCCACATAGCTGACTCCATCGCTCCGGCGGTAATGCTGGCCTACGGCATCGCGCGCATCGGGTGCCATCTTGCCGGGGATGGGGATTACGGATTTCCGACCACGCTGCCGTGGGGAACTGACTATTCGAACGGCACATATCCGCCGTCGGCAGCCTTTCGAAATTTCCCCGAAGTCACATCGCAATTCCCGAACGGCATTGTCCCGAACAATACTCTGTGCCATCCCACTCCGGTGTATGAAACAATTATCTGTTCCTTCTTCTTTATCATCCTTTGGAAGAACCGTTTGAAATGGAAAGCGGAAGGACATATGTTTTATGCATATCTTGTCCTTGCCGGTATCGAACGATTCACCGTTGAATTCTTCCGTTTGAATCCCCGGCTTTTGTTTGGATTAAGCGAAGCGCAGATCATCGCAGTGATCCTGATCGCCATCGGTGCGATTGGCGTTAATTCACTGAAGCGGCTGGAAAAACAGGAACAATTATAACTATGGATCTGATTACCGGACGAAAACCAGTGCTGGATGCGTTGAAGGCGAACACACCGATCGACAAGCTTATGATCGCGCAAAATTCCCACGGCGAAGTGATCGATGAGATCCTGAAGATCGCCCGTCAGAAAAACATCCCGTTCAAATTCTCACCAAGCGACCAGATCTCCCGGACTGCACAGAATCAAAATACGCAGGGAGTACTGGCATTCGTCGGCACGAAAGAATTCTCCGATGTCAGCCAGTTGTTCGACATCGCAAAGGCAAAAAAGGAACAGCCGTTCTTTTTGATATTTGATGAGATCGAAGATGTCCACAATCTGGGTGCATTGATCCGCACTGCCGTATGCACCGGCGCCCACGGCGGTATCATCCCAAAGCACCACAACGCCCCGGTGAATGATACAGTGATTAAAACCTCTGCCGGCGCCAGCCTGCAATTCCCGATGGCACGCGTAACGAATATCGCCCAAACGATCGATGAGTTGAAGGACCAAGGAGTATGGATCGTCGGCACCGAAATGACCGCACAGAAGAATTTTACCGAAGTGGATTATTCCGTTCCTGTCGCACTGGTGATCGGCAATGAAGGAAAAGGCATGCGACGTTTGGTAAAAGAAAAATGCGACTTTTTGGTAAAGATTCCAATGAAAGGTGATTTTGAATCACTCAACGCCTCCGTTGCCGGAGCAATTGTGATGTACGAAGTCCTGCGTAAGCGTTCGAAATTTTGATTGCCTGCAGCACCCTGACGTAACCCCAGCTCTCGTCAACCATTCTATTGATCTCCGCTACAAAAATCTTCACTACTTTAAATAGTGAACTTTTGAAAGAAGTTTTGCTATCTTTGCATCATGCACTTCGCATGACAGTTCCCTATGATCACACGGTACCGAAATAACGGAAAAAAGAAATACGATTGGATTGACGTCATCAATCCCACAGCGGATGAACTGAAGTCTGTCGCGGAAAAATACTCCCTGCACAGCAACTCCGTTCAGGACAGTCTGCAGCCCGAACATCTTCCTAAGTTCGAATGGATCGACAGCATCGTTTTCATCATTGCCCGCATATTCGACCATCTTTCATTTCATGACGCCGACACAATTCAGGATATCAGCAACAAAGTAGCTATTTTTGCCGGCAAGGATTTCATCATCACGATCCACCGTGGCGAACAGCCGTTCCTTGAAGCCATTAGAACAAAATATTTTGTTGCGGGCCAATGCCCTACTCCTAATGACCTTTTGATCAGGATCCTGTATTATGTGCTTCATTCATACGTATCCCCTTCACTGACCCTGGAAACGGAATTGGACCAGCTGGAGGCGGCGATCGTACTTAAGAATCAGACGCATACGGTACTGCGGAAATTGTACCATCTAAAACGTAAAGCAGCCGTTTGTTTGAGGATACTGCGCCTTACCAAACCGATCCTTGATAACCTCGGCGAGAACACCACTGCTGCAGTCCATCAAGACCTGCGAGAATTTCACCTGAGCCTGGAAACGTCGTACGACCAGACGATTGAAAATGCTAACAACCTGCTGAATTTGTATATCTCGCTTGCCTCCCAGCGGACGAACGAAGTAGTTCGAGTGTTGACGCTCTTTTCAGTCTTCTTCATGCCGCTCACATTTATTGTGGGCATTTACGGAATGAATTTCGAGTCCATGCCCGAACTCCGCTCCCCCTATGGGTATCCCATCGTTCTTACGTTGATGGGAATCATCACGCTGGGAATCTACCTCTGGTTCAAGAAGAAAAAGTGGCTATAGCTGAATTTCATTGCAGTATTAGAACACTGGAAATGCATGCAGGCATGATCCACAGAGGTAATGGAAGAGCGGTATTATTTTCTTCCCCACAGAATGTCGCTCGGCAATAGCCCATGATCATGTAGTAATCCCAGACCAAATTCTCTTCCCCGTTTATTTGCCAATTGGTCTCGTTCGTCGTTCCGTCCCCCAAGAACAAAACGATCCTCGCCCAATTCGAGCAGATCGCCGATCACCGCCGTAATGGAATTTGAATTTGTAAGATAGGCAAGAAATGCGGAACCGAAGAAATGCTGCAATTTATCCTTATCACTTGCACGGAGATTATCATCAAGAAGTTTTTTCGGCAAATTGGTCCGGCGGAGTCTAAAAAGTGAGTCATTCTCCATCGTCAATGGAACATAGATCGATCCGAGCAACGGGATTCGTATTCCCAACGTTTGATGGTCCAGCACAGCTATGGTGCAAATCAGTAATGCCTGCCGGATATCCCCCTCCGTAATCAGCATCGCCCGGTCATAGATCGCATCAACAGCAAGGGTGTCATCATACAATTTCCGCAATGCGATAAACCGTTCATCGCGAAGGTAATGCTTTAAACGCAGTTCATTGTTGAATGGAGAAGGGAGGTATTGGGATAGATCAAAAAGTGACTGTGGTGCAGTATCGTAATGCCAATCGTCGTGAAGCCAAAGAACGGTGTCATCGGTTTCTTGGGCTGAAAGAATTACCGGAGGAAAAAACAAAGCAACGAGCAATGAACAATGAACAATGAACAATTGCGTATGGTTATTCACAGATCATCTTCTCATTCACACTTGCAACACGCCGGTCCTGAACTCTGGCATGTTCGAATTGCAGTTTGCCATAGCGATGCCCCGGGAAATCACGGTGCGCGTTTCCTGTGGATCGATGATTCCGTCGACCCATAACCGTGCAGCAGCGAACTTCGGATCTAATTCGCTTTCATATTTCGCCTGGATCTCATTCAGCAGTTTCAGTTGCTGCTCGGCGGAAATATGTGTTCCTCCTTTTTCCATCGCCTGCACTTTTATTGCAAGCAGCGTTTCGCTTGCCTGTTTTCCGCCCATCACCGCAATCTGCGCAGAGGGCCAGGCATAGATGAGCCGGGGATCATACGCTTTTCCGCACATCGCATAATTCCCTGCGCCATAACTGTTGCCGGTGATGATGGTGAATTTTGGAACAACGGAATTTGCAACCGCATTCACCATCTTCGCGCCATCTTTAATGATGCCGCCATGCTCACTTCTGCTTCCAACCATGAATCCTGTCACGTCCTGAAAGATTACTAACGGAATTTT
>JBAYJG010000010.1:0-24389 GCA_041665225.1 Bacteroidota bacterium | reverse complement strand
TTCCGGAGGCAGTTTTTTTATAGGCATTAATAATAATCACTCTATCTTTTAATCACATATCGAAAGAACAATCACCATGAAATATCTTCTATTCGCAGCGACATGTTTGTTTTTAATGTCGTGCGGTGAAAAAAAAGCAGAACTTAAAACAGATAAAGACAGCGTCAGTTACAGCATCGGTTTGGATGTTGGCATGACATTTCAGCGTCAAGGGATCGAAGTGAACCCCGAAGCATTCCTGCAGGGATTCAAAGATGTTTCCGATACATCAGCAAAACGATTGATGACTGAGGAACAAGTGAGGACTTGTATGATAACCTATCAACAAAAGATGATGGCGAAAGCGCAGGAAAAAATGATGCAGCAAGCGGGTCCGGCAGCAGCTGAAGGGAAAAAATTTCTTGAAGAGAACCAAACAAAACCGGGCGTTGTAACAACAGCAAGCGGTTTGCAATATAAAATCATCAGAGCAGGAAAAGGGAAAAAACCGACGGCTGCTAATGAAGTTAAAGTTCACTACAGAGGAACATTACTTAACGGAACGGAATTCGATAATTCCTATAAACGCGGTGAAGCAATCACACTTCCTGTCGGCGGTGTCATTCCGGGTTGGACAGAAGCATTGCAGTTGATGCCGGTTGGTTCAAAATGGCAATTGTTCATTCCTTCGCATCTTGGTTATGGTAACAATGCTTCGGGACCAATTCCACCCGGCTCCACATTAGTCTTTGATGTTGAATTGATTGCCATAGTAAAATAAATTTAGAAAAATAACGAAGCAAAAAAATCCCGAGTAAAACTCGGGATTTTTTTTGGAAAGATGTTAGTAAAATTTACGTTTGACTGTTCAAGTTATAATGGTTATACTCGAAAGGTTTTTCCAATAAGATGATTTCTTATGATGAAAACTTTCAATATAAGACCAAAAAGTCTTGTTTGTAATTCTTTCCTGAACCCTTTTGCTGTCCATTTGTTATTCTATGAATCACTCCTCAATGTTCTAGTTTCGCCTTTCTTTGGCCGGTCAAAAACCTTTTTTGCAAGAAATCGAGCAAAAGTTTGGCATTCCATAATTTTGATTTTGTTTGTTGTTTACACAAGTGAACTCAACGCCCAAGCCACTGTATGGTTAGGTGATGATATTACTACCGAACAAATCTCTACCGAGCAGGGACTTTCTTCTCGATCCGTCAATTGTATCCTTCAAGATAGGAATGGATTTATTTGGATTGGAACACAAAATGGATTGAATAAATTTGACGGTGAGAAAGTGATCGTTTATTTCAACGATATTAATAATCCGGCCAGCCTAAGTAAAAATGACGTTTACGCATTGTGTGAAGATAAAACCGGAACGTTGTGGATAGGAACCGGACATGGCCTCGATAAGTTTAATCCTGCGACAAATTCATTTCAACATTATTTTTACGACCCCAATGATCCACACTCTCTGAGTGACAATACTGTTCGATCAATTTATGAAGATCGCTCCGGCGCATTATGGATAGGTACCTTTCATGGACTGAATAAGTTTGATCGGGAAAGAGATGGTTTTACACGTATCATGCCGGATCCAAAAGATTCAACAGATTCCGGAAACAACATTGTTAATGTACTGTTGGAAGATCGGAATGGAGAATTATGGATGGGGGGCGGATTTCTCAATGCTCCCGGAGGTGGCTTAAGTCGATTGGATCGTACGACGGGGAAAATTATTCATTATAGACGCGATTACAAAAAAAACAACAGTTTACTTGATGATTGGGTTACAGCATTATATGAAGATAAAGATGGAACTCTGTGGATTGGAACGAATAGTGGAATATGCACTTTTAATCGTGAGAAAAAAACATTTCAATTGTATCGAATTGTTTCATCGACTGCGAACCGAGTTCACAGTGATTTTGTAAAGGCGATCTCTGAAAATTCTGAGGGTACGTTGTGGATTGGAACGTGGGGAATGGGAGTCTTTAAATTCAATACGGCTTCCAATACAGTTACACAATACACGCACGATGCTTTTGATCCTGGAAGTATTGCGAGTCCGAATGTGATGACGTTATTTCACGACCGGTCAGGTCTTTTGTGGGTGGGAACCTGGGGGGGCGGAGTAAGTATTGTTTCCAAAAAACCGTTTGTTCATTACAACTTTCTTGCTCAAACACGTTTGTCAAATAATGGAGTTTCAGCTCTGTCTGAAGACAAACACGGCAATCTTTATATCGGAACAAACTCAAGTGGAGTATGGAAATACAACACCAAAAAAAAGATACTAACAAGTGTTCCGCTCCCCTCCTTTTTTCCTTCTTTCATTAAAAGGTCTACACGGTATAGCCCAACAGATCGATACATTACATCAATAAATAGCGATACAAAAGGTTCAATACTCATTGGTTCCCAACTCACCGGCGAATTAATAAAATATAATCCGCAAACAAACAGGTCATCAGTAATCTTCCGGGCACCCGTAACACATAACGGGCGAAATGAGCTGGTGAATTGTTTTTTTCCCGACAATGATGGGACAATTTGGGTCGGCAGCGACAAAAATCTATTTCACATTGATAGCGAAGGAAAATTACTTTCTCAATATTTTCACGATAAAAACAATTCTAAAAGTTTAAGCACCGGATGGATCAATACCATCATGCGCGACCATACGGGAAATCTTTGGATCGGAATGTTATCCGGCTTAAATCTCTTTGATTCAAAAACGGGAACAGTGCTGAAATACTTTCAACGTGATAATGCGATAACAAGTCTTAGTAACAACGAAGTACTAAGTTTTTACGAAGATCAACAAGGAAGACTGTGGATTGGAACAGCAAATGGGATTAATCGATTTGAACGTTCAACAGGTACTTTTTCCAGATTTACTTCTCAGGAAGGATTAGCGGGAAGAATTATTCATACAATTCAATGTGATGCCATGGGTAATATGTGGGTTGCTACCGATGCCGGTATTTCCAGAATCGATGGTAAAAATGATTTTATTACCAATTTTAACCAAGCCAATGGATTACCCATTGCAGAATACTCGTTTGGTGAAGCGGTGAGAAGAGCAAGTGGTGAACTGTTGTTTGGCACAAACACCGGTATTTTAGCATTTCATCCGAATAGTGTAAAACAATTGCTGTATGTACCTCAAATTGTGATTACCGGAATAAAGAAATCCAATGAAACTGTGTTACCCTCTACATTGCCGGAATTGATCCATGAAATTATATTGGAGCACGACGAAAGTGTTATGGCAATTTCTTTTTCAGCGTTAAGTTATGAAAAATATGTTAACAATCAATACGCTTACATGCTTGAAGGATTTGACAAAACATGGAATTATTGCGGTACAAAACGTGAAGCAATCTACACAAACCTTGATCCGGGCAAATATACATTTCGCGTAAAAGGATCAAATCACGACGGCGTTTGGAGTGTGCAGGATGCAACGCTCTCAATTATAGTGCTGGCGCCATGGTATCAACAATGGTGGGCGTACGGGCTGTATATGATTCTGTTTTTAAGTGTGATAACCAGTCTATACCGTGTGCGTGTAAATCGTTTTAAACTTGAACAAAAAGTTATTGTTGAACATCTGCAAGCAGAAAAATTATCGGAATTGAACGCAATGAAATCCCGTTTTCTTGCAAATGTTTCGCACGAACTTCGCACACCGCTTTCACTTATTTTAGGACCAATAAACTCTCTTTTAGCTAAAAATCCTGACAAAGAAAGTAAAGAAAACCTTGGTATAATTGAGCGCAACGCCCAACGATTACTTCGTCTTATTGAATTACTCTTGCAATTTTCACGCTTAGAAGCGGGCACAATTAACCTTCGTGTGGCGTACGAAGATGTTGTATCGCTCCTCCGGCGCATCACAGGATACTTTTCAAGCCCGGCGGCAAAGAAACAAATTGAAATGAAATTCATTGCGGAACAAGAAAATATCAATGGACTAGTTGATGCAGAAAAGATCGAACACATTCTGCAGAATTGTATCTCCAATGCAATTAAATTTACGCCGTCCGGGGGAACAATTAAAGTGAGCGTTCGAACGGAAAATAATGATCTTGTCTTTTCCACCAACGATACAGGTGAAGGAATCGCTCCGGAACATTTACCGCATGTCTTCGAACGATTCTACCGCGTTGACCCTACGCATAAAACGGAAGGAACTGGAATAGGTCTTTCCCTATCCCGAGAACTTGCCGAAATTCATCACGGCTCAATGCATATTGAAAGTGAGTTGGGAAAAGGAACAATTGTGACCGTACGATTTCCTTTGTCCGGATACAACGATTCAGAAATCGTGACGAAAGCAAATGAAGATTCGACAGGACAAAACCATATTCGTCCTTTGCCCTCTCCTATCGCTACAGAATCTATTGTTACAACAGAAGAACTGCCCATCATACTGATTGCAGAAGATAATGAAGATGCTCGAGCGTTTATGCGAACACAGCTCGTCAACCATTACACAATCCTTGAAGCTGAAGACGGTCTCGATGCACTCAACAAAACAAAATTCCAAATCCCAGATCTGGTCATCAGCGATGTGATGATGCCGAAGAAAGACGGGCGAGAACTGTGCAAGGAATTGAAACAGGATGAACGCACCAGCCATATTCCGGTGATCCTGCTTACTGCGTTGGCTGAAAAGGAAGATAAAATTGAAGGATTAAATGTCGGCGCCGACGATTATTTGGTGAAGCCATTTGACTCACTGGAATTATTGACCCGCGTTAAAAATCTTTTAGAAAATAGAAAGAAACTGCGAGAAGCGTTTGGCAAAACAGTTCAATTAAAACCGGGTGAAATCTCTGTAACGTCGCTTGATAATCAATTTCTGCAAAAATCGATTGACGTGGTCAGTGTTCATCTTTCTGATCCGTCATTTGGTGTTGACACATTTGCTCACGAAATATTTCTCAGCCGAACACAATTACATAGAAAGCTTAAAGCAATCACTAATCTCTCAGCCACAGATTTTATCAGGCACTTGCGTTTGCAGCGTGCTAAAGAACTTCTCGAAAAAAACTCCGGCACCGTTGCTGAAATTGCTGATGCTGTGGGATTTACCAACCACTCTTATTTTGCCAAATGTTACTATGAAGAATTTGGCCTTCTCCCCAACGAAGTACGACGTCCTCAGAAATAAAATTGTTGCCACAGATTTCACTGATTAGATTTATAAAAGTTTTCTGCCTACAGCTCGTAGAGTGAAAATCTGTGGAGCCTGTGGCAAAAAATTCTTTGCTGAATATTACCAAACTTTTTAAATAATACTTTTTAGTCTTTATTTGTTTAACACTTCAACGCTGAAGAATGCAACACCAGTGGTATAATTTGCAACATTAGAGTTAACGTCCGTCTCCTCCGTTTTGATATATTCCCGCACGTTTAATCAACCCCTTTGTCCACAATTCAAGATGGAGGTTCTATGCGTACCGTTTCTACGTTCGTTGTTCTTCTACTGTTGTTCATTTCATTCACAGAAGCAAAAACAATAAAAGTCCCTCAAGATTCTGCAAAGATTCAATCGGCGATTAATGCGGCGGTGAATGGTGATACAATTCTTGTCTCGGAGGGAACATATAAAGAGAATCTTCTGATAAATAAAAAAATAGTCCTTAGTAGTCTATTCATCGTTGATAAAGATACTTCTCACATTTCGAAAACAATTCTTGATGGGAGTGCACCAACAAATACTGACAGCGGATCGGTCATATTGGTTGGGACGAATACAGATTCTACAACAGTCATCACCGGATTTACGATCACCAAAGGAACCGGTACAAAACACATGAATGTTTGGTATGACGCAAACAATTTCAGTGGTGGTGGAATTGATATCAATTCCGGAGGTGCGTCCATAAAAAATAATATCATCACAGGAAACAATATTGTGATCGTCCCTCCTATAACTGCTGCCTGGGGGGGCGGCATCAGTATAATAAATAATGATTATCCTGTTCCGAATAAATACACGATCATCGAATTCAATATCATTTCGGGAAATAATGTTGTTGGAGGAGGCAATGAAGCCGGCGGAATTGAATTCTGGAATTGCAACGGGAGAATTATGAATAATACAATTCGTCACAACAGCAGCACATATGCCGGTGGTATTATGCTGGGAAATCCAGGGGGATTTTCATTAGCTACGGTCGACATCCAAGGGAATGTGGTTCAGGAAAATATTGCGTCGAAAAATATTGGTGCGATTGGTGCTACCGGTGCAGCACTAAATATCACGATTCGTTCCAATACGATCATCAATAATTCAGCAGGTCAATGGCTCGGCGGTATTACACTTTCCGATTCTTGTATTGCGGTCATAGACGGGAACTATATTTCACATAATACCAGTACCGGAGGAGGAAATGCGATCTACTTATTTCGAAACGATAAATTAAATCTCATCACCAACAATATCATAACCGGACATTCCGGACTTCAAGGGCATGCCATAGGATTAGGAGATGCAGCGGGCGCAACATCGAGTGCAATTCTGATTAATAACACGATCGTAGGAAACGGTGCCGCTGTTAATGCCCATTCTATCAGCAACAGCAAAGCATACCTCTTGAATAACATATTATGGAACTTGTCGGGCATCGAATTATATGGAGCCGTCTATGCTTCATATAATTTGATTAAAGGCGGCTATACCGGAACTGGAAATATCACCAGCGATCCGCTTTTTGTTGCGAGCGATTCATTATATCATCTTTCCAATTCCAGTCTGTGTATTGGATCTGGAAATTCTTCTGCATCGGTCGGCGGTGTTCAACTTACTGCTCCTGAAAAAGACTATTCTGGCTCTTCACGACCAAATCCTTCGTGGAGCAAACCCGATTTAGGAGCGATGGAATCGGCGCAGGCATTTCCAGGTGTTTCCCACGCATATAATGTTCCAACAGATTTCGCAAAGATTCAGGATGCGATCAATGCATCGGTAAATGGTGATGTTGTTCTTGTCTCCGAAGGGACATACAAAGAGAATCTTGTTATCAATAAAAAAATCACTCTGGCAAGTCAATTCTATTTAGATAAAGATACATCTCATATTTCAAAAACTATCCTCGACGGAAGTGCGCCAACAAATGCTGACAGTGGATCGGTCATATCAGTTGGAGCAACTACAGATTCAACAACAGTCATCACCGGATTTACGATCACGAAAGGGTCCGGCACAAAACATATGAACACACCGTGGAGTACAAATGATGTCACGGGCGGAGGTATTGACATCAATTCCGGAGGTGCCTCCATAAAGAATAATATTATCACAGGAAATAATCTCATAATTTTTCCTCCTTTTAACCAAGCGTACGGCGGCGGAATCTGCGTAACATATTATGATTGGCCCGTTCTGAATAAATACACGATCATCGAATCGAATACAATATCGGAGAATAATATTGCCGGAGGAGTCAATGCAGGAGCCGGAATTGAATTCTGGGGTGTTGATGGCAGAATTGTTAATAACACAATTCGTAAAAACAGTAGCCAACATCATGGTGCTATAGAGGCGGGGAATATTGGAGGATGGGGTTTTGATTCGGTTGTTATTCAAGGAAATCTGGTCATGGAAAATGTTGCATCTATAAGTGTCGGTGGGATTGGATTATATGGCAAAAGTATTACCGGTACAATAAAGAACAATGTTGTCATCAATAATAAAGCCAATGCAATAGGTGGGATTTATGTTGGTGATACGTGTTTTGCAATAGTCGATGGCAATTATGTTTCCGGGAATATTGCAGTCAATGGAAATAGCGGTGGGATCCTTTTTGAGCGAAACCAAACCAACAGTATAGTTATGAACAACATCGTAAGAAATAACACAGGAAGTGGTGTAAGAGCACTAACTCTATCGAATGCTCAAGTGATTAATAATACGATTGTTGGAAATAGTAATGATGGAATTCAAACAGGTACAGATTCATATATACAGGCGTTAAATAATATCGTCTGGAACAATACCCCTTTACAATTGGGAGGTTATGTATACTCTTCGAATAATTTTACTTCAAATCCATTGTTCATATCAAACGATTCGCTCTACAATCTTTCCAATTCAAGTCCATGCATAGGGGCTGGGGTAACCTCCGCATTGGTTTTTGGCGCAACGTTGAACGCGCCGTTGTTCGATTATCTCAATACACCACGCCCAAGAGCAGCCGGAACTAAACCGGACATTGGTGCGGTAGAGAGCGACTTATCCACTGACGTAGAAGAACTGTCGGAAAATATACCAACATCATTTGGTCTTTCACAAAACTTTCCCAATCCCTTTAATCCGTCAACAACAATTCGGTACGCTCTTCCCTCGTCCGCAAATGTGAAACTTGTTATTTACGATTTACTTGGAAGAGAAATTGCCACACTGGTGAACGAAGAACAATCTGCGGGATGGAAGGAAGTGCAATGGAATGCAATGAATGTTTCGTCAGGAATTTATTTTTACAAACTGACGGCAGGAACATTTATTGAAACGAAAAAAATGTTGATGGTGAAATAATTTGCACAACCTTGCGAAGGTTTGAAACCTTCGCAAGGTTCTAATTCATATGAAGGCAAAAAAATAATTATCGGAGGTTTTATGAACAGAACGCACCGTTATCTCGTGGTGACGCTTGCACTTTTTTCCGGTGTCACAAACATATTTTCACAATTTGTGGAGAATAGCAATCAAGAAAAAGATCGGCCTCAGCAGCAGCCTGTCGTAATACGTCCTTTGACGCATCCTCAAGGACTTCTTAAAAAATCGTCCTCATCCACCCGTTCATTCTACAAATCAAAAGCTGATTGGCAGAAAATCATCGACTCTACATGGGGACCAGGTCTTCCACTGGCACAAAAACTGGAAATCTTTGACAGCTTTTCAACCATTCTCAATAACAAGTTTGATGGTTTTCTTTCACTCGGACTTAACTGGGATTCTCTGAGATCGCATTATCGTTCAAAGATCGATTCAACGACAAGCCGGGGAAGGTTTTCTGCAATAATGAGCAGGTTTGCAATCAGTCTCCGTGATGGACACACGGGTGCTGCTGACACAACCGTTACATTTACTCCGGTAGCACCTGGCGTTCCAGTTCTCGTTATTATGGCATGGGCTTCGGCAGAACATTTCGGAGCAGTTCTCACTTCGCTTCCCGACAGTACGGCTCTTGTTTTGTATACAGTCCCAAACCATCCATTAGGTCTTGTGCCCGGTGATATTATTTTGGGATACGAGAATAAACCGTGGAAACAGCTCGTCTTTGAGCTGCTAGATGCAGACCTGCCATTCTTTGCTGCTGGATCTGGAACCCTTTCTTCAGAAATTCATAAACTCATGCGAAATGTGGGAAACAACTGGCATCTTTTTGATACCATAGACGTTTTGAAATACTCAACAAAAAATATTTTGCACCTTTCTGTCACTCCTTTGCTTGCTCTTTCAGCGGAACCAATGTGGGGATACGAGCAATTACCAATACTAGGCATACCTTTCGTAAAATACACCCTAGATTCCAAAGGATATCCCTTAGGCCAGCAAGTATCCTACGGAAAATTACCGGGCACAAACATCGGCTACATTCAACTCGCCACCGAATGGCCGACTGCTCAGGCGGACCAATCATTCTATCAAGCAATTAATGCATTATGGAATACAGAAGGTCTTGTCATCGATATGCGGTGGAACACTGGCGGATGGGCACTGTTTGATCAGGCCTTTGCGATGATGTTCAGTAAGAGCATCACCACGATTGAGGATGCGTATCGTGTCGGACCGGCAAACTTTAATCTTGCACCGTCGGGAAACAGCAAATTATTCTTGATCCCCGGTACACCGGGATCAATATATGATAAACCGATTGCTGTTCTATTAGGTCCCACCTGCATAAGCATGGGAGATGTTACTGCTCAACGACTGCGGTATCATCCGATGGTACGATTTTTTGGAAAGCCTCCAATAGCCAGCCTGGGGGATAATACTACACTCGCCGTATTCCCAAATTGGAAAATCAACTATTCATTCGGCGATATGTTTCACACTTCTGAACCGGGCGTCTATCTGAACAGAAGCGTGTTTCCGATCGACGAGCCAGTCTGGTTCAATCCGGACGATGTGGCGAAAGGGAAAGATCCCGTACTCATTTGCGCGCAGGATTGGATGAAAAGTCTTTCACACATTCATGACTTCACTGTTATGAATCCGTACGTTCGTTCCGGCATTGACTCTTTAGTTGTGACAGGCATTTTAAATAATCCTGCTAATCATACAATGTCCGCACAGGTGTCTATTATAAATCCATCCGGGATTGTTATAGACAGCGCTTTGATGAAGAATGATGGACTTCACGGTGATGGTTTGCCGGGTGACAGCATCTGGGGTTTGCATCTTCGCGCTCCTTCTGCTGAAGAATTTTATACACTGAATGAAACTATCAACGACCAAACGCTTGGGTCGATACGTCAACTTCCCGCATTAAGACTTTTCACGACGGCAGGTCCAATTGTTTGTAATGGTGTAGTTTCCGGAAAAGATCCGGGTTGGGGTGAATCAGTAGAGTTCCTATTCAACATTAGGAACGAAGGGAAAACTGCAATAGTAAAAAGTATCAAAGCAAATTTCCGATCACTTGATACAGCAGCAATCATTTCCTCTGGAACTTTGATTAACCTTGCAGATATTTCTCCAGGACAATCACAATTGACCAATAATGCTATGATCTCATTTTCCCGTTGGTCTTCCGGTGTAAGGGATATTCCTATTGAATTAATAATCTCAAGTTCGTCCGTTGATTATTGGCGAGACACTGTTCTTATCCGAGTTGGCAGTCCCATTCGTCTTGAACAATGGACTAGTCAGTCAAGCGGAATGACCAATGTGTTTTTTAGTGTTTCCTTTACTGATGCGAATAACGGTACAACGGTTGGAGAAGGTGGTGTTGTTCTTCACACTACAAATGGCGGCGTACAGTGGACAAGTCAATCAAGCGGAACAACAAATTATCTTTCAAGGGTTTGTTTCACCGATGCGAACATCGGTACAATAGTTGGAGAAGGCGGCACAATTCTTCGTACAACAAACGGCGGCACACTGTGGACGAGTCAATCAAGCGGAACAACGAATTTTCTCTCCGCCGTTTCATTCACCGATGCAAACAACGGCACTATAGTTGGAGAGGGGGGCACAATTCTTCGCACTACTGATGGCGGTGTACTGTGGACGAGTCAATCAAGCGGATTGACTAATCCTCTCTACTCAGTTTCCTTCACTGATGCGAACAACGGCACTGTTGTAGGAGAAGGTGGCACTATTCTTCGCACTACAAATGGCGGCGCACAGTGGACGAGTCAATCAAGCGGAACAACGAATAATCTCTTTGGTGTTAGTTTCACTGATGCAAACAATGGGACAGCCGTAGGAGATGGCGGTACGATTCTTCGAACTACTAATGGCGGTTCGGTATGGGTGAAACAATTAAGTGTAATAACAAACAGTCTCAATGCTGTTTCCTTTACCGATGCCAATAACGGTGCCGCGGTGGGATATGGCGGTACAATTCTCCGCACCACCAACGGCGGTGCAACATGGATGAAGCAATTAAGTGGAACAGCGAACTTTCTCAACTCTGTTTCCTTCACGGATGCAAAGAACGGCGTTGCGGTCGGATATCTCGGTACGATTCTTCGTACGACAACTGGCGGAGTAACGTGGGCTGAAGACCAAAAGCAGATTGTCGATAAAGTACCGACAGAATATTCACTTGCTCAGAATTACCCAAACCCATTCAATCCAACAACAACAATTCGTTACGCCATTCCAACCTTTGCAAATGTGAAACTTGTTGTTTACGATTTGCTTGGAAGAGAAATTACAACGCTCGTGAACGAAGAACAATCTGCAGGATGGAAGGAAGTGCAATGGAATGCTTCCGCTTTTGCGAGCGGTATATATTTAGTAAGAATGAGTGCAAACAATTTTGTACAAACGAAAAAAGTTTTATTGACGAAATAAAATGCAGCTGTAGAACACTTCTAAGGTATCCTACAGCTTGGTGAACCGAAAAATATTTTGGAGATTGTATGAAATACTTTTTGCAATTTATTTTTATTTCTCTATTTATCTCGTTCTCGCTTTCGTCACAAAATCTTCTAACTCAGAACGTACCATTGCTAAAAGATCGTTCCCTTCATTCGCACTTCCCAAAAAAGCCGTGGGAGAAATCCAGTACTCGTCCAGCACATAATCAAAATTTCTATCAAAAAACTTCTTCCGGTGTGGATACTGCGTGGGTGCGCTACTACGCTTCAGGTGTAATTCCAAGTAATGATCATGCAGTGAAGGTAGCGGTGGACAACGACGGTAACATTTTTGTCACAGGTACAAGCGATTCGTCCTTTACCGGGTCAGATTATGTCACAATCAAATATGATTCACTCGGGAATCAAAAATGGATTGCACGATATAGTTCTCATGAAAATTGGGATGAAGCCCGTGCACTTGCACTCGATGCTATTGGAAATGTATTTGTGACCGGATCAGCTGGAACAGTCAAATACAATTCCGGCGGACAACAACAATGGGTTGCGAATGAAAAAGGAAACGCAATCGCCGTTGATCGTTTTGGCAGTATCTATGTGGTTGGGGAAGACGGAATTGCAAAAATGAATACGGCCGGAGAGTTGCTGTGGGTTGTTGATACAACGTATGGAACAATTCTTGGCTCATCGTATGGTTCAACGTACGGTTCAACGCTTACCGTTGATCAATCCGGCGGCGTTTATATAACGAGTACAAGCATGTACGTTATTGACCCATATGTGTATTCATTTATGATAACCTCCAAATATGACACCAATGGTAAGTGTTGCTGGGCTTCTTCGTATTATGGTCTTCCAAAAAGTAAAAATAATCCGATTAGTATAGTCGTTGATAAATTCGGCAATTCCTACGTTTCCGGGAATAATGTCGGTCCCGGTGGTTATAACAGTTTAACAGACATCGTAACAATAAAATATGATTCCTCTGGAATCGAACAGTGGGTGAGAATATACAATGGGTCCGG
Organism: Bacteroidota bacterium; assembly: GCA_041665225.1. Classification (GTDB taxonomy): domain Bacteria; phylum Bacteroidota; class Ignavibacteria; order UBA10030; family UBA8401; genus UBA8401. Next base: position 11,319 of record JBAYJG010000010.1, on the reverse strand, counting down.
ACAAATTCAAGATTTTGTTTCTTCATCCGCTATCGATGATCTGGGAAATATCTATGTCACTGGTTCCAGTGGGGGTTCGGTTGGCGTCAGTTCATATTACCAAGATTATGTCACCATTAAATACAATTCATTAGGGATCCAACAATGGGTCGCACGGTATAACGGTAAAAGTAATTTTGATGATAACGCAGAAGAAGTTAAAGTTGACCATTCAGGCAACGTGTATGTAACGGGCTTTAGTGATTGGGCTTATGTCACAATCAAATATGACTCATCAGGAATTGAACAATGGGTTGATAAATACAAATATACTGTAAATAACTGGGATACCGGAAATTCACTCGCAGTCGACAAATCGGGAAACGTATTTATTGTTGGTTCACAGTTTGGATATTCTGATTATACGACAATCAAATATAATTCCTCAGGAATCAAACTGTGGATCTCTGTTTATAATGGACCAGGAAATAGTTGTGACAAATTAAATGCGATTGCCGTTGACAAAATTGGAAATGTGTATGCCGCTGGTTCCACTGCAAGTTCAAGCGGTGGGTCCTTATATGACTATGACAATGATTATATACTGATGAAATACAATTCAACTGGAGTTCGGCAATGGGTGGCGAGATATGGCAGTAGTAACAATAAGCAGGATGAAGCCACAGCTCTTACTCTCGACCAATCGGGAAATATTTATGTGACGGGTAAAAGTGATTCAAATTGTGTAACAATAAAATATGATCCATCCGGAATGCAGCTTTGGTCAGCTAAGATCAACGGTGGATTCTACGACGAAATTCCGTCTATTTTTATAGATCCAGGGGAGAGTGTATACGTCAATGGATCACATAAAATCACTAAATACGATCTCCAAGGCAACACACTATGGCAAAAAGATATTGGCGGATCTGCTTGTACGATTGATCAAACAGGGAATTTCTATGTAGCGAATGGAGCAGAGGGAGGTCCACCGCGCGCACCATCATATTTTATCACAGCAAAATATAATTCAAATGGTAATCTTACCTGGATTACACAGTCTGACAGCGGGGAATATTGCTTACCAACGGCTATTGTAGTTGATTCAACGGGCAATGTGTATGTAACGGGTTGGGGTTGGGGACTTGATGACAAATTTAATGTTATGGTCAAATACAACTCCAACGGCAATAAGTTGTGGAACAGAGGAATTGGGATAAGTTCTCCAAACTCCTTTACAGTTGATGGAAACGGTAGTGTTTATATGATGGAATGTGTTGGTGGTGACTATATCACAATCAAGTATAATGCGAGCGGTGATACGGTTTGGGTAAGAAGTTACAAGGGTACAGAAAATAGTGATGATCGTACATCCTCGCTTTTGGTTGATAGAAGCGGGAATGTCTACGTAACGGGATCGACTGGAACAGTAAAATATAATTCAAGCGGATCTCAACAATGGTGGTCACCTTATCCTGCTTCCCTCATCGCCATTGACCAGAGTGAAAATATTATTGTTGCGGGTACGAAAAAATGGGAGGCCCGGTCTTCCGGCATTTCAGTCGTCAAACTTAAACAAATCCCAACATCTGTTAACAATAAAATATCAGAAGTTCCATCGTCATTTGCCCTTAAACAAAACTATCCCAACCCCTTCAACCCATCAACAACAATTCGTTACGCCATTCCAACCTTTGCAAATGTGAAACTTGTTATTTACGATTTACTTGGAAGAGAAATTGCCACACTCGTGAACGAAGAACAATCTGCAGGATGGAAGGAAGTGCGGTGGAATGCATCAAACTTTGCAAGCGGAATGTATTTTTATCAACTTCGATCAGAAGGATTTAATCAGACGAAGAAGTTGATGTTGATGAAATAGTATTGTGATTCTGAGTATATGATAAAGAGCACCATTTACTTTTTTGAATTATTTCGAGACAGGAAGGCTGTACGTTAGATGACACACTTAATGAAATTATATTTACGAATAACCACAATGATATGGTCTCTGATTGTGCGCAATCAACATCGTATCGGCTGTGAACAATATTGCCCGATTGGTACACGGACGGTATTCCTCATTATAATCATGATCGTTTCGGTTAACGCCCAAACGACTGATACCGTCAAAGTACTTTTTATCGGAAACAGTTATGTCTATTACAATAACCTGCCGTCGTTATTCTTACAGTTAGCTGAATCCGGAGGGAAAAAAGTTATTGTTGGTTCGTCAGCAATCGGCAGCTATAAATTGGCCGATCATGCCAATAGTGCGTCGACACTTAGCCTGATCGGTAAGAAATGGAACACGGTCGTTCTTCAGGAACAAAGTGTCTTACCGGTCATTGAATATCTCCGGGAAAAATCAATGACCCCATCAGTCAATTTTTTGGATTCGGTTATTCGAACAGTTGGTGCATCAACAATGTTATATTTAACGTGGGGGCGTAAATATGGCGGTGCATGGTCTGTGGGCGGATATTCCACTATTAATTTCCAGAATTATCATCAAATGCAAGACTCATTAACATCTGCATATCGTGAGGTCGCAGACAAACTTCATGTTCGTATGTCCCCTGTCGGTATCGCTTGGAAAAATGCTGTTACAGAAAATTCTTCTATCGATCTTTGGATTTCCGATAACAGTCACCCGACGATGAAAGGATCATATCTGGCAGCCTGCACCTTTTATTCTGCTATCTTTAATACTAGTCCTGTCGGATTGAAATATACGGCGGGTCTTGATACAACCGATGTAGTATTTCTTCAAAAACAGGCCGCAACAACATTGACGACTGTTGTATCGAAAACCGATTATATTCCAGTTTCATTTATCCTAATGCAAAACTACCCCAATCCCTTCAATCCTACAACAGTGATCAAGTATCAGTTACCATTGACCAGCAAAGTGAGTTTGAAAATTTACGATCTGCTCGGAAGAGAAATTGTAACGCTCGTGAACGAAGAACAATCTGCAGGATGGAAGGAAGTGGAGTGGAATGCCAAAGATGTCTCGAGTGGGATTTATTTTTACAAACTCAGCGCTGGAAGTTTTGTTGAAACAAAGAAAATGTTGGTGGTGAAATAAACTCATAAACCTTGCGAAGGTTTAGAACCTTCGCAAGGTTCTAATTCATATGAAGACAAAAAAAATAATTATCATGAGGTTTTATGAAACAGTTTGTTTTCTATCTGATGACACTTTTTGTATTTGTTCCTCTTCAAGCTCAATGGGTGCAAACCAACTGGCCGTACAATTTTATTAATCATAACGATAATTGTTTTGCTGTTAGCGGCACGAATCTTTTTGTGGGAAATAGTAGCGGTGTTTTCCTTTCCACCGATAACGGTGCAAATTGGACATCGGCGAAAACCGGTTTGCCGAACGCTGAAGTGAATGCTCTTGCCGTCTCCCCCAACGGGGCGGGTGGCACAAATATTTTTGCCGGTATATGGGGTTATGGTATTTTTCTTTCTACCAACAACGGCACAAACTGGACTGCGGTCAATACCGGGTTGTTGAACATGTATGTTTATTCCCTCGCTGTTCTCGGCACAAACATTATTTCAGGAACTATTGACGGCGTTTTTATTTCCACCAACAACGGCACCAACTGGACTGAGGCAAGTAATGGCGTAACGAATACATCTATCAATGCTTTTGCTGTCATCGGTACAAATCTCTTCGCTGGGTGTAAATATGGTGGTGGCGTTTTTCTTTCTAGCGACAACGGGGTAAACTGGATTTCAGTAAATAGCGGTTTGACAAACACTGAGGTCCGAGTTCTTGGTGTTGCCCCCAACGGGGCAGGCGGCACGAATCTCTTTGCCGGCACCAATGGGGGTGTTTTTCTTTCCACAAACAATGGAACAAGTTGGTCTGAGTCAAACTCGGGTTTAACCAACATGGAAACCAACGCTTTTGCTTTCAGTCCCAACGGCGCAGGTGGAACGAATCTCTTTGTAGGGACAAATAGCGGCGTGTTTCTTTCCACAAACAATGGAACAAGTTGGACTGTGGCGAATAACGGTTTGACGAATACATATGTCAAGGCTCTCGCAGTCATCGGTACGAATCTCTTTGCAGGGACTCGACACGGGGGCGTTTATCTTTCAACGAACAACGCCGCCAGTTGGAATTCGGCAAATAACGGCCTTACGGCAAACTCCAACATCCCTGTCAATGCTCTTGCCGTTTCTGACGCTAATCTTTTTGCGGGGACTGATGATGGTGTCTTTCTTTCCACGAACAACGGCACAATTTGGACTGCGGCTAATACTGGTTTAACTAATAAATATGTTCATGCACTTGCGGTTTCCCCCAACGGTACTGGCGGCACGAATCTTTTTGTGGGAACAGGAAATTATTTGAATCGTGATTCAAGCGGTGTCTTTCTTTCAACCGACAACGGCACACATTGGTCTAGAGCAAATAGTGGCCTACCACATTACGACTCTGCCAATTATTGTTTTGTCAATGTAATTTGTGCTTTCCCCGATGGGGCAGGTGGATCGAATCTCTTTGCAGGGACGGGACTTTCTGGATGGGGGTCGCAAAACTATACCGGAATATTTCTCTCCACTAACAACGGCTCAAGCTGGTCTGAGGTTAACAACGGGCTTCCAGACAACAGTGATATAGATGGAGGTGGTTATGAGCCAGTCCAATCGCTTGCTGTCTCTGGAACAAATCTCTTTGCAGGAATAAATGGCGGGGTCTATCTTTCCACAAACAACGGAACAAACTGGACTGCCACCAACATTAAACAGACAAACGTACGGTCACTTATCGTTTCTGACACGAATCTTTTTGCGGGGACATATGATGGTGTCTTTCTTTCTACGAACAATGGAACAAGTTGGACTATGGTGAATAACGGTTTGACGAATATTTCTACATTATCTTTTGCAATTTCCGGCAAGAATCTCTTTGCCGGAACTTATGGCGGCGTTTTTCTTTCGACCAACAACGGCACAAGTTGGACTGCGGTCGATACCGGCTTTACGGACAATGTCGTCAAGGCTTTTGTCGTCTGCGGCACGAATCTCTTTGCCGCGACTAGTGGCAGCGGTGTTTGGAGGAGACCATTGTCGGAGATGATTCCCGCATCAGTTGAATTATCATCTTCTAAATTGCCGGAGAAATATTCACTATCACAAAATTATCCAAACCCATTCAATCCATCAACAACAATTCGGTATTCACTTCAATCATCGGCAACTGTAAAACTTGCCGTGTACGATTTGCTCGGAAGAGAAATAGCAACACTCGTTAACGAAGAACAATCTGTGGGATGGAAAGAAGTGCAGTGGAATGCATCAAACTTTGCAAGCGGAATGTATTTGGTACGAATGAGTACAAATAATTTCGTAGGGGCTAAGAAAATTTTATTGATGAAATAGTTTCACAACCTTGCGAAGGTTTAACTTGTCCGCCTTCTTTATGGCGGGAACCTTCGCAAGGCACTTTGAAAACAATATGGAGAAAATATGAGAAATTATACAATAGCAATTTTATTCGTTATCCAATTCTTTTTTGCACAAGAATATACTCCAGTCGGGAAATATACTGGGAAAAACTGGAAGCAATGGATCGATACCGCATGGGGTCAGGGAGTTTCCACCAATGAAAAACTAGCGATGTTCGATCTTTACTGGAACACAGTCGATCAAACATTCGGCGGATTTGTTAATCAACAAGTCAATTGGGATTCATTGAAGAATGTCTACCGGCCCAAGATTGAAACTGGTGTCAGCCGTGGCCGTTTTTATGGAATCCTTACCCGATTAACAATGGCATTGAATGAATGGCATGTCTATGCCGTCGATATGGGCATTGACAGTTCGTTTAAGCACTATGGATTGTACGAATATCCTATAACATCATTTGATTACAAACCAGGAATACCGCTCTTTGCATCCAATGAGCTTTTCTATACATCAAATTTTGGCGCCGGTGTAACAACAATATCAGACAGTATTGCGCTGGTTTATAGCGTCATGCCGAATCATCCATTAGGTTTACATCCCGGTGACATCATCCTCGGTTATGATGGAATTCCTTGGATAAAATTAATGGAAGAGATCCTTGCAGCTGAACTTCCGGTGATTAAAGAAGGAGCGGTTTTCGGTTCAACTCCGGCTGTCCATAATCATGTCGGCATTATGTGTGCAGGGATGAATTGGGGACTATTCGATACCATCGATGTTTTTAAATATGCAACCAAGCAAACTGTTCATTTCCCGACATCATTATTAAGCAGTATTAAAAATCCATTTCCCATCGCTACCGAGCAATTACCGGTGAAAGGTATCCCTTTCCCAAATCTTGCCGCAAAAGAGATGGTCTCTTGGGGAATTGTTGAGGGGACAAACATCGGGTACATCTACACATGGGATTGGTATGGAGTGCCAACAGGAAATACCCAAACACAGTTTTATCAGGCGGTGACAGACTTAGTGTTAACAAAAAAGGTTGATGGATTGATTCTTGACTCGAGAACAAATTGGGGAGGCGCCCCTCGATTTGCAAATTCGGGATTTAGCATACTCTTTAATGAAGACCCGACTTCGAATTATCAAATTGCGGACAGGGTGCCCGGTAACGATCATTTTTTATTTACTGTACGCTCTGCCCCTTCCAATCATTTCTTTACTCCCACATCTTATATTTTCGATCGTCCGATTGCCGTGCTCACAGGACCGAACAGCGGAAGTTCGGGTGATTATAATCCGTTTAGGTTGCGCTTTCATCCAATGACGCGATTCTTTGGCAAGCCCACAAACGGTGCATTTACATTTGATCTTTCTCCAGAGTTTACGTATGGGAGTTCGTATTGGTACGCACTGCCCCGCGCCGCAGTCTACACAAAAATAAATAACGAGGGTTATCTTGATCACCGTGGAAATCCTGTGGACGAAGAGCTCTGGCTGACGCAAGAAGGCGTAGCAAAAGGAGAAGATGCCGTTGTGAAACGTGCACTTGAATGGATCAACAATGAAGCCCACGCACATTCACCAGCGGTAAATAAAACAACCTTCAGCTGGAACGAATCCGTGAAGCTGAACGTCATCGTCCGCAATCCATTGAGCCATACGATATCGCTTCGTGCATTTACCGTACGTCAAGATTCGGGTCCTGCAGATACAGCGCAATTCTTTAATGACGGAATGCATGACGATGGTGCAGCAAACGATTCTATCTGGGGATGCTATCTGAAAACTCCAAATGGAAATACAACATTCAATTATAAGGTTCAATTTAGTGACCTCACCGCGGGAACATCCCGAACGGTTTTTTACAAGAACGCATTGTCAAGTCCAGTCAAAGAGAATAATAATGTACTTCCGTTGGAATATTCATTGTCTCAAAACTATCCCAATCCCTTCAATCCTTCCACAACAATCCGTTACGCACTCCCCTCCTCCGCTCACGTGAAGCTGACCATTCACGACATTCTCGGAAGAGAAATTGCATCACTTGTGAACGAAGAACAATCTGCGGGATGGAAGGAAGTGCAGTGGAATGCAAAAGATGTTTCGAGTGGAATTTATTTTTACAAACTACAAGCGGATAATTTTGTTGAGACGCAAAAAATGTTGGTGGTGAAATAAATAACAATAAAAGAAATTAAACATGGAGAATCTATGAAGACGGTTGTTATACTTATTACTGCTATTCTTTTTCTGAATGGACCGACCGCAGCACAGAGTACTAAAACAACAAAACATACTGCTTCAAATAGAATGACTCTATGCCGCATCCGGACAGGCGAGATCACATCATCCGGTCTGTCTTCAAATCGCTTTGCAAGTGAATCTGAATATGTGAAAGGAAAACAAAGTGTAAGCGGGGCAACCATCTCAAAAGACCGTCATTTCACTAAAGAAACCAAACAAGGGTCGGTCACTTTAGGATGGGTAAGACACTTTGGAGCTGATTTGATGAATGGAGAAGACATACCATCAGACATTGCAATTGACATTGACAGAAATGTCTATGTTACCGGATCAAGCCAGGATGGAATGAATGGGATGATTGGAATTGCAACATTGAAATATAGTCCGGATGGAAAAGAAATATGGTTACAGCGATTTAACGGTCCCGGTGATTCTACTGCAATTCCATCAGCAGTCACAGTAGATCCGAAGGGGAATATTTTCATTGCAGGCAATTGCAGCGGGCATCCGGCATTAGTTCACTATGATGCAAACGGAAACTTGATCTGGCAGAGTGTTCACCAGTCAACCATAATACCTGTCACGAGAATAGGATCGCTCCTTTTGGATCAACAAGGGAACATCTATGTTCTTGGGACGAATATCTTTACAGATACTCTCTCTCGATCCTTTCTAATCAAATATACTGACGCTGGCGAATTGCTATGGATCGACTCTCTTCAAACTCAATGCCTGACGAAACCGGTCATTGATCAATCCGGGAACCTCTATCTCTCTGCAGGCGGGTCCCTTATGAAGATCGATGCTTTCGGTCATCATGTGTGGGAGCGAACTGTTGAAGATTCAGGGAAAACAATCTGGGCTGCAACAAATCCGGTTATAGACGGTCACGGAAATATTGCCTTCAGCAGTATACTCGCGGATAGCATCGAAGGCCATCATTGGCCGAACGGCGGCTATACCTCGTTGAAGAACTATCTCCACACCATAACATTTTCTCCCAATGGAATACAGCAATGGTCGGCTCAGGAACCGCTTGGCGAATCCATTGATTATTCTTTTGCACCGGATATTTCTTTCGATACAACAGGAAATCTCTTCGTTGCTGCTTGCTTCAATACTATACTGACGTCTGTAAAATATTCATCTGACGGGAATATCTCATGGAAACGGAGTGATACCTTATCATTGAATGCTTGGGCACCAAATATCTCTCTTTCCATTGAGAAAAATGGTCAATTACAAGTGGCAATTTTCAATGATTACCAAGAATATTATGAAGAAACAGTTCTCTTGGCAGCAGCTCATATTTCAGTGCAGGGAGACCATATTTCTATAACGAAGTTTGAACACGACAATGTCGGTCCACATATTTCGATTTCGTTGTACAATGATGACTTAGGAAAATTTTATATCACAGGCAGTACGTCGGTAGGATCCTCGTATTATGGTTCAGATTTTTCCACGGTGAAATTCGATACTTCTGGTGTGGCAGAATGGATTCAGATATATCACGGAGTTAAGAATCCAGAAGAGAAAGCAGCGGGACTCGGTATCGACGCAAACGGAAACGTGTACATAGCCGGAACTAGCGCCGGTCCGATTGATGGTGCAGACTACCTTACAGTAAAGTACACTAACGATGGTGATACTGTGTGGATTCGGAGATTTCAACCGCGTGGATGGGTCTTCGACCTTGCAAGGTGCTTTACCGTCCAAGGGAACGGAACATCTTCCATCGCTGGCGGTGATATTCATATTGACGGCAGATACACTCTCGTAACATATTCTTCGACAGGCGACACGCTCTGGACAAAAGAGTATCGTGGACAGGCAAATGCAATCATTACTGATCATCAGGGGTATATTTATACCACAGGCATGGGATATAACTACAGGTCGGAAGGGGCTGAGACCGATTTCCGAACGATGAAATTTGATGCGAAAGGTGATACTGTCTGGATGCGTGGATATTACAGTGCAACTGGTCATAATTTTGATCAGGCATCGAAGCTTATCCTCGATTTAGACGGAAATGTTATTGTTGCAGGCAGCAGTATTCCATGGTATACGTATTTTTCTACACCAGATATCGGTACGGTAAAATATACATCCGATGGTGCTTTTCAGTGGATACGCCATTATAGTGAATCGGGTCGATATTGTTATCCAATGGATTTAACAACAGACCACGTGGGAAACATTGTTGTTGTAGGAAACGTGTCTTGGTCTGACTCAAATGTTGCAATCATCATCAAATATGACCAAAGTGGAAACCAACAATGGATACGCCGAATCGCATCGACACGGTTCAATCTTTTAGCAGTGGACGTGAACGGAGATATCTACGTTGCCGGCATCGAGATAGTCACAAACGAAGATAAAGCCGATATAATTCTGTTGAAGTGCAGCAGCACGGGGGAAGTTCTATGGACACGTCGATACCATCACAATTCCAGCCGGTACAACAGTCCGTCAGCTCTCATCGTAGATTCATACCACAATCTGTTCATAACAGGAAAGTGCGACTCGGCACTCATTACATTAAAATATAATTTCTCTGGTGATGTACTCTGGTCTGATCTTTATTACTATGAAGGGAGCCAAGCGACCGCGCCGAACACCATGCGGCTGGATGGCAAAGGAAATCTCTTCATCGGTGCCACAACATTTCGGGGAACAGAAGGTTGGGCCGGTTACATGAATGAAGGATGGAGTATGTTCACAACCATTAAATATTCTCAGGTTTCCCTTTCAGATGTATCGCGTGAAGAAAATATTCTCTCTTCCTTTTCTCTACATCAAAATTTTCCTAATCCGTTCAATCCGTCAACAACAATCCGGTATGATATCCCCTCCTCCGCTCACGTGAAGCTAACAATTCACGACATACTTGGAAGAGAAATTGCCACGCTGGTAAACGAAGAACAATCTGCGGGATGGAAGGAAGTGCAGTGGAATGCAAAAAATGTTTCGTCAGGAATTTATTTATACAAATTGCAGGCGGGAAATTTTGTTGAATCGAAAAAAATGTTGCTGATGAAATAACGATGCCACGTTCAAAAAAAATCCTTTACATAATAATGATTGAATGATTTTTACGAGGTCATAGCCTGAAGTTATGGGTTCATACTATGGGCATTGTTTTTACAAAAGGAATGGTTTAATTATTTCTCAAAAATAACGAGGAAATTTCTCCGCTGGATTAGTATATTAATCCAACGTATAACCATTTCGGAGACCTCATGAAATTATTCCTCGTGCCATTGTTGATTGTCATGGTGACAACACTGGCTGCTTATGGACAGAAAAAAAATAACCGTGCCGATGTTCATTCATTCGGAAATTCTGATGAAGTAATCATCAAACATCTCGCGTTGGATTTATCAGTCAGTTTCGAGAAAAAAGTCCTCTCGGGAAGCGCAATACTTACTCTCAATCACAAGAAGAAAACCAGTAAACTCATTCTCGACACGCGGGATCTTACCATAGACAAAGTGACGCTCGATGAAAAAGAAACTCCAACAACATTCACGCTTGGCGAAGAAGTAAAATTTCTCGGTAAACCTCTCACCATTGCCATTACTCCAAAAACAAAATCTGTAAAAATTTATTACAGCACCTCCCCAAGTGCCAGCGCATTACAATGGCTGGAAC